>NZ_KV790787.1:0-24720 GCF_001807735.1 Neisseria sp. HMSC31F04
GGGATTTTGGGGGGATTTTGCAAAGGTCTCGGTGAAATTGAAGTCGCACACGCTGTATACGTCAGCAGGGCGCGGATGTCGAATTGCGCGGCGTGGGTGGCGGCGGCCAACCCTTCGTCTCCGGTGACTACCAGTATCAGGCCGGAAAAGCCTTGCAGTTGCACGTTTTCCTGGGCTTTAAACACGCGCGTGAGCAGGGCGGAGGCTTCCACTGTGCCACTTGCGCCGAAATACGGCACGCCGAGCAGTTGGTTAGCCGTTGTCAATATCCTTTGTGTTAAAAAGCACCGAAATAATAGAAGATGTAGACAACAAGCAATATCAGCGGCAGAAAGAGGAGAGCGGTTTGCCGCCTGTATGCGAATTCGCCTTTCAAATGGTGGGTAACCAGGGCGAACAGGACGTATTTGAACAGGAAGGCGCATTCGCAGGCCAATATGATGCCGTTGATTAAGAAGCCGGAGCTGCCGGGGGTGGCCGGAAAAAAGTGGAAGTAAACGGCGGTGAAAAGCGGCAGAAGGCAGACCAGCAGCCAGCGGAAGGGAAGGGGGGATTTGGCGGTATCGGACATTTCGGATTTCGATAATGGGATGAGGTGTGTTTGGGGTGAGCCGTTTTTTTCAGACGGCCTCATCGGGTTTGGAGGCCGTCTGAAAGGTTTCGGGCGGATTTAACGGCCGTAAATTTGTGCCGCGGCCGCGCTGACGCCTTGCGACAGCGATTCCAGCATGGCTTCGTAACCGTCGCCTTGCTGCAGGGTTTCCGCGCGGAATCGGCGGCTGCCGGAGTCGGAACGGATGTAGCCTTCAACCAGCGTGCTGCCCAAGTAGCTGCCTTGGAAGGCTTCGAGGTAGATGGTTGCCGATTGTGCGGCTTTGCTTTGGTGGGCGGGGACGAAATAGCGGCCGGTATCCATGCGGTTGAATTCGTTGGCAAACCGCGCGGCGGCGGCCTGATCCAGCGGTTGCGCCCACAGGTGGTTGCGGGCGTAGTCGAGCCGGAAAGCGTCTGAGCGGTATGCCAGCCCGCCCCTGTTCAGCGGTTCGGCCGGAACGACGCGCAGGGCGGTTTCGGTTTTGCCGCGCGTGTGTTCGGGCATTTGGAAGGTGCTGTCGGGCAGGGTGAAATAGTTGGTTTGCGGTGTGGCGCAGGCGGCAAGTAGGAAGGCGGCCGCCAGCGGCAGAAGCAGTTTTTTCATCCGGATTTCCTTAATTTGTGCGCAATGTTGCGTGAAACGCTGGATTTGAAAAAGAAGGGCGGATTATAGCCGATTTGGCCGTTGCGGGCGGAATTGGGCCGTCTGAAGGTGTTTTTTCGGTTTGTCAGGGGGCGTTTGCGACTGCTTTTTCAAGTAGGTTTTTGTGGTGTTGAGAGTAAAAAGACGGGGAAGCCGGCGGCTGTCGGCAAATGTTAAGGCATCAGACGGCAGCGTACAGTCCATTGGCTGTTTTTTAGGGCATGTCCATCGGTAATGATGGTTGAAGACCGGTGTTTCAGACGGCCTTTAGATGATTGCCGCTCAGGATTTGATCAGCTTGCGCAGTGAGGAATGATTGTGTTTGATGTCGGCAATCAATTGGTCGTATTGGTGCATCCGCATGAGTGAGCGGGCGATCAGGTAAACGGCAAATACAATCAGGCCGACGTTGATCAGGCTGACTACGGCCAGCAGCAGCCAGACTTCGGCCGGGCTGTACCATTTTGATGTGGCGATTAGTGCGCTGAAAATCGACAACGGGAGTGCCAGTACGGCGATTCCGGTCCGCATGACGGCAAGCGCGGTGCGTTTTTCGGCCAACAGCAGTTGGACTTGGTTGATGCTGAGGATGTCGTCTTGTTGTTCGGAAACATCCATTTTATCCCCCGTTCTGTTTTCAGACGGCCTCACAGTAGGCCTTGTTCCGCCAGAGATACCGCCTGCCTCGCCGTAACGATGAAATGGTCGAGCAGCCGCACGTCCACCAGTTCCAAGGCTTGTTTCAGACGGCCTGTCCATTCGATGTCGGAAGGCGAAGGTTCGGCTGCGCCGCCGGGGTGGTTGTGTGCCACAATCAGCGAGTCGGCGTAATGGTCGAGTGCCAGTTTCACCACTTCGCGCACATACACTGTGTTTTCCGCCACTGTGCCGCGTGACAGTTCCACGCAGTTTATCAGGCGGTTTTGGCGGTTGAGCAGCAATACCAGCGAAACTTCCACCCGTTCGTGCCCCAGGTGCAGGCGCAGGAAGTCGGCGGCCGCCTTGGGGCTGTCGAACAGTGCGCCTTCCTGCAACTCTTCGGCCAGCACCCGCCGTCCGATTTCGCGCACCACGGCAAATTGGGTGAAACTGGCCTGCCCCATGCCTTTGTGCCGCACCAGTTCGCGCTCCGGCGCGTTCATCAGCCGCCCCAGGCTGCCGAATTCGTTTAAAAGGTAACGCGCCAAATCGACCGCGCTCATGCCTTTGATGCCGGTACGCAGCAGGATTGCCAGCAATTCGGCATCGCTCAAGGCCGCCGCGCCCAAAGCTGACAGTTTTTCGCGCGGCCGCTCGCCTTCCGGCCAGTGTTTGATGCTCATGCGTTTCCTTTTTGGTGTTTGGCGGTTTCAGACGGCCTTTTTCGTTTTAAGCCGTCAGCGATTCGAATACCGCGAAATAATCGGGGAAGGTTTTGCGGGTGCATTGCGGGTCGTTGATGGTAACGGGCACGCCCAGCAGTGAAACCAGTGAGAAGCACATCGCTATGCGGTGGTCGTCGTAGGTGTCGATAACGGCGTTCGGCGTGAGTCGTGCCGGCGGGGTGATGTGTATGGCTTCGTCTTCTTCTTTGATGGTTGCGCCGACTTTCCTTAATTCGGCGGCCATGGCGGCAATGCGATCGGTTTCTTTGACGCGCCACGAGCCGATGTTGCGCAGGGTGCAGGGCGCGCCCGCTGCCAGGGCGACGACGGCCAGTGTCATGGCGGCGTCGGGGATGTGGTTTGCGTCCAAATCGAAAGGCAGGACGGTTTGCCCTTCTGCGCGGGAAACTTCGATGAAGTCGTTGCCCCATGTTACCGTTGCGCCGATTTTTTCCAGTTCGCGGGCAAAGGCGGCATCGCCCTGTATGGCGTTTTTTCCTAAGCCGGTAACACGTATCGGTACGGCGGCAAGCAGTCCGGCGGCAAGGAAGTAGGATGCGCTGGACGCGTCGCCTTCGACATGGACTGTTTCGGGGGCGATGTAGCGGGCGACGGGTAGCCGGAAACGCCGATAGCCGTCGTTTTCCACATTGACGCCGAATCGGCGCATCAGGTTGAGCGTGATGTCGATATAGGGTTTGGAAATCAGCTCGCCCTCCACCTGTATTTCAAATGCTTCGCCGGTCAGCGGCAAGGCCATCAGCAGTGCGGTCAGGAACTGGCTGGAAACGTTGCCTTTGACGGGTACGCTGCGGACGCCGTTGTCCTGCCGTTTGCCGATGTGCAGCGGCGGGTAGTTTTCGTTGCCGGTGTAGCGGATGTCCGCGCCGATGACGCGCAAAGCATCGACCAAATCGCCGATGGGGCGTTCGTGCATGCGCGCCACGCCGTGCAGGCGGTAATCGCCGCCCAAGACGGCCAGCGCGGCGGCCAGTGGGCGGAAGGCGGTGCCGGCGTTGCCGAGGAATAAATCGGCTTCGCGTTGCGGGAAACGGCCGCCGCAGCCGTGTATCCGAATCAGGCCGTCTGAAAGCGGTTCGATGCCCACGCCCAAGGCAGTCAGGGCGTCAAGCATACGGTCGGTGTCGTCCGATTGGAGCAGCGAGCGTATCGTGCAGCCGTTGTCGGACAAGGCAGCCAGCAGCAGGGTGCGGTTGCTGATGCTTTTCGAGCCGGGCAGGGCGATAGAGGAAGGTTTCAGACGGCGTGGTTCTAGGTGGATGGAGTCGGTCATGATTTTTATACTGGAAGATAGGGGAAAGAGTTGTTATAGTCGCTTGGCTCAACATTATACAAGGCGGGGCGTGGCAGTGGAATCCCGCATCAGGTAACGAGAAATCGACAATAAACCAAGGATATGCAAACAATGACGGCAAAAATAATCGCAATAGACGGGCCTAGCGCGTCGGGAAAAGGAACGGTGGCATCACGGGTGGCGGCGGCTTTGGGCTGGGACTATTTCGACTCCGGCGCGCTCTACCGTCTGACTGCGCTGTACGCGCGGCAGAAACAGACGGAATGGACGTATGAAGAAGGTGTGGCAAAGCTGGCTGCGGAGCTGCCTGTAGAATTCGTCGGGCAGACGGTATTGCTGGACGGTGCGGATGTTTCCCAAGAAATACGCAGCGAAGCCGTCGGCATGGGTGCGTCTGCCGTGGCGCAGCTGCCTGCCGTGCGTGCGGCCTTGCTGCAACGCCAGCGCGATTTTCAGACGGCCAAAGGATTGGTGGCCGACGGGCGGGACATGGGTTCGGTCGTCTTTCCCGATGCGGTTTTGAAGGTGTTTCTGACCGCCTCTGCGGAGATTAGGGCGCAGCGGCGTGCCAAACAGCTCGGCCTGTCTTGCAGCGGCGTGGCTTTCGATAGGATTTTGGCCGATATCGAAGCCCGCGACGCAGCCGACAGCCGCCGCACGGTCGCGCCGCTGCGCCGCCTTCCCGATGCCGAATTGCTGGATACCTCGGAAATGGGTATCGACGAAGCGGTAAAAAAAGTAATTGATTGGTATGAAAAAAAACAAAGCTGATATATAATGAGCACTTTCGTGTTTCAGACGGCCTGACGGTATACCCGAAGGCCGTCTGAAAATATGTTTGCACCACCTGTCCGGCTGGGGAGGACAGGTGTTTTTCAACCTCAAACCCCGCGTGCCCCGGCAGCGCAAGAAAGATTTAGCAAATATGGAAAATTTTGCCCAGTTGTTGGAAGAATACTCAGCAGTACAGGAAATGAACCAAGGCGAGGTTATCACCGCCGAAGTGGTGGCGATTACCGACAAGCACGTCATCGTCAATGCAGGTTTGAAATCGGAATCCCTGATCGACATCAACGAATTTAAAAACCTGCAAGGTGAAGTAGAAGTTAAAGTAGGCGATTTCGTTACCGTAACCATCGAATCCGTTGAAAACGGTTTCGGCGAAACCAAACTGTCGCGCGAAAAAGCCAAACGCGCCGCCGACTGGATCGCCTTGGAAGAAGCCATGGAAAACGGCGACATCCTGTCCGGCCTGATCAACGGCAAAGTAAAAGGCGGCCTGACCGTCATGATCAACAGCATCCGTGCTTTCCTGCCCGGTTCGCTGCTGGACGTTCGTCCGATCAAAGACACCTCCCACTTTGAAGGCAAAGAAATCGAATTCAAAGTCATCAAACTGGACAAAAAACGCAACAACGTTGTTGTTTCCCGCCGTGCTGTTTTGGAAGCGACTCTGGGCGAAGAACGCAAAGCCCTGCTGGAAAACCTGCAAGAAGGCACTGTCGTCAAAGGTATTGTGAAAAACATTACCGACTACGGTGCGTTTGTCGACTTGGGCGGCATCGACGGCCTGCTGCACATTACCGATTTGGCATGGCGCCGTGTGAAACACCCGAGCGAAGTGCTGGAAGTCGGTCAAGAAGTCGAAGCCAAAGTTTTGAAATTCGACCAAGACAAACAACGCGTTTCTTTGGGCATCAAACAACTGGGCGAAGATCCGTGGAGCGGTTTGGCCCGCCGTTACCCGCAAGGCACCCGTCTGTTCGGCAAAGTATCCAACCTGACCGACTACGGTGCGTTCGTTGAAATCGAACAAGGTATCGAAGGTTTGGTACACGTTTCCGAAATGGACTGGACAAACAAAAACGTACATCCGAGCAAAGTGGTTCAATTGGGTGACGAAGTAGAAGTCATGATTCTGGAAATCGACGAAGACCGCCGCCGTATTTCTTTGGGCATGAAACAATGCCAAGCCAATCCGTGGGAAGATTTTGACGCCAACTACAACAAAGGCGACAAAATCAAAGGTGCCGTTAAATCGATTACCGACTTCGGCGTATTTGTCGGCCTGCCGGGCAACATCGATGGTTTGGTTCACCTGTCTGACCTGTCTTGGACTGAAACAGGCGAAGAAGCCGTCCGCAAATACAAAAAAGGTGAGGAAGTCGAAACCGTCGTTTTGGCCATCGATGTGGAAAAAGAGCGCATCTCCTTGGGTATCAAACAATTGGAAGGCGATCCGTTCGGTAACTACATCAGCGTGAACGACAAAGGTTCTTTGGTTAAAGGTACTGTAAAATCCGTTGAAGCCAAAGGTGCGGTTATTGTACTGGGCGACGAAGTTGAAGGTTACCTGCCTGCTTCCGAATTTGCCGCAGACCGCGTTGAAGACCTGACCACCAAATTGAACGAAGGTGATGCCGTTGAAGCCGTTATCGTAACGGTAGACCGCAAAAACCGCAGCATTAAGCTGTCAGTTAAAGCGAAAGACGCCAAAGAAAGTCGTGATGCGCTGAATTCGGTTAATGCCGCATCAACAGCCAGTGCCGGTACGACCAGCCTGGGTGATTTGTTGAAAGCCAAATTGTCTGGCGATCAAGAATAATTGCGGAACAAAATTATGACCAAATCAGAGTTGATGGTTCGTTTGGCTGAGGTTTTTGCTCAGAAAAACGGTACGCACCTGCTGGCCAAAGATGTCGAATACAGCGTGAAAATACTGGTTGATACCATGACCAGATCGCTGGCTCGAGGCCAGAGGATAGAAATCCGAGGATTTGGCAGTTTCGACTTAAACCATCGTCCCGCCCGGCAAGGGCGCAATCCGAAAACGGGTGATAAAGTGAGTGTGCCTGAGAAATACGTGCCTCACTTCAAACCCGGCAAGGAATTGCGCGAACGAGTCGATCGGGCAATGGCTGCCGAAGCCGAGTGATTGTTGTGAAAGAGTGCCGCCAAGTGCGGCACTCTTTATTTGCGTGCTTAAAACGATAACTTTGTTTAACATTATGTGTAAATCCATTATAATGCCGATACTATGAGTAGAAGGCCGTCTGAAAGTTATGTCTGAAATAAATTCCAACCGTTTTGTTCCGCCCCCTTATCACAACCACAGTCCGCTGACTTGGTATCAGGCTGCTTCACAGCAGGCTGCCTTTATCCGTGATGCCGCCCAAGCAAGGGCGATCGAGCATTTGGATAGATTGTGGACGGAATTGATGATGTTTAAACGCAAGAGAAACCGTTTTTTGGGTCGGAGCTTGCGTTCTCCCCAGCTGCCTAAAGGATTGTATTTCTATGGTGGTGTCGGCCGGGGTAAAAGTTTTCTTATGGATGCTTTTTATGGCTGCCTTCCTTATCGGCGGAAACGGCGGGTTCACTTTCACGCTTTTATGGCTGAAATTCACCAGCGTTTGCGAGGATTGAAAAGTGAAGCCAATCCTTTGAAGGCTGTGGCTGCGGAAATTGCCAAAGAAACGCGGGTGTTGTGCTTTGATGAGTTTCATGTGAGCGATATTGCGGATGCCATGATTTTGGGGAGATTATTGGAAAACTTGTTTAACGAAGGCGTGGTACTGGTGGCGACATCCAACTACGCGCCGTCGGAGTTATACCCTCAAGGACAGAACCGCAGCAGTTTCCTGTCAACCATCGCGTTGATTGAAGAGAAATTGACCATCCTGAATGTGGATGGCGGAGAGGATTACCGGCATCGTACCCTGACGGCTGCCGAGGTATTTTATATTCCCGCAAACGACGAGAATGAACGGAAATTGGCCGATTTGTTTACTCAAGTGACGGCAGGTCAAGTAGAGAGGCCGTCTGAAATAGAAATCCACGGACGGATGCTTCGGTGTAAAAAACGGACGGATAAAGCAATTTGGTTTGATTTCCGTATGTTGTGTTTCGGGCCGCGTTCGCAGGCCGACTATCTGTATTTGTCAGAACATTACGAGATGATTTTTGTTTCCGGTATTGAAAAATTATCTCAGGCAGAGCGTGCGGAAGCGCGTCGCCTGACTTGGCTGATTGATGTTATGTATGATTATCACGTAAAGTTTTGCGCAACCTGCGACGTACCTGTTGGTGAGATTTATGTAGAAGGGGATTTTGCGCAAGAATTTGTCCGTACGGCCAGCCGTTTAACCGAAATGCAATCCCAGGAATATTTGAACCTACCCCATCTGACTTTAGGAAAGCCGGTTTGATGAGTATATAGTCAAACAACAAATAAGGCGGAATACGGAAAAACTTGTTACAATGCGCCGGCATTGCCAATAGGTAAGGCTGTGCCGTTTGTTTGTTTTTTTTATAAGGAGAATTGAATGACTATTCAACGTACTATTTCTATTATAAAACCCGATGCAGTTGGTAAAAACGTTATCGGCAAAATTTATAGTCGTTTTGAGGACAATGGTCTAAAGATTGTGGCGGCAAAAATGAAGCATCTCAGCAGGGAGGAGGCTGAGGAATTCTACGCCATTCATAAAGAGCGTCCGTTTTTTCAGGATCTGGTTAATTTTATGATTAGTGGTCCGGTGATGATTCAAGTACTTGAAGGTGAGGACGCAGTAGCAAAAAATCGCGAATTGATGGGGGCGACTAATCCTAAAGAAGCTGCCGCCGGAACTATCCGCGCTGATTTTGCCGAGTCGGTTGGAGAAAATGCCGTGCATGGTTCCGACAGCTTGGAAAATGCTGCTTTGGAAATTGCATATTTCTTTACTGAAGCTGAAATTTGCCCGCGTTAATATATAGTTAGTAATAAGGTTTTTACTGCCGCCAGAGTTGGCGGCAGTAAGGCTGTTAAAGTAAGGCCGTCTGAAAATTTGCATGGCGACGGCTTTAACTTTAACGGTTTAATGAAAAGCCTGCCGAAATACATGAAAAAAAATTTATTGGATTATGATTTAAACAGCCTGACTGCTTGGTTTGCCGAGATGGGGGAAAAACCGTTTCGCGCCAAACAGGTCATGCGCTGGATGCACTGGGGTGGCGCGGCTGACTTTGCAGAAATGACAGATTTGGCCAAATCGTTGCGTGCCAAATTGGAAGAATGTGCCATTGTTGGGGTTCCTGCGCTAATGACTGCGCAAGAATCAAAAGATGGTACAAGAAAATGGCTGTTGGATGTCGGAACGGGTAATGGTGTAGAAACTGTATTTATCCCGGAGGCAGACCGAGGCACATTATGTATATCTTCTCAAGTAGGTTGTGCTTTGGAGTGTACGTTTTGTTCGACCGGGCGGCAAGGGTTTAACCGTAATCTGACTACTGCGGAAATTATCGGACAATTGTGGTGGGCCAATAAAGCATTGGGAGCCACACCCAAAAACGAACGCATGATTTCGAATGTCGTTATGATGGGTATGGGTGAACCGTTAGCAAATTACGATAATGTGGTACGGGCATTGGCTGTAATGCTGGATGATCACGGATACGGTTTGAGCCGTCGCCGAGTAACGGTTTCAACTTCAGGCATGGTGCCTCAAATGGATAGGCTCAAAGAGGATATGCCGGTGGCTCTTGCCGTATCCCTACATGCATCCAATGATGAGGTGCGGGATCAAATTGTGCCGCTTAATAAAAAATATCCTTTGAAAGATTTGATGGCGGCTTGTCGCCGTTATTTGGTTAAGGCTCCGCGTGATTTTGTTACGTTTGAATATGTGATGCTGGACGGTATCAATGATAAGGCTGAGCATGCGCGTGAATTATTGGATTTAGTCCGTGATGTACCTTGCAAATTTAATCTAATCCCTTTTAATCCGTTCCCTAATTCAGGCTATGAGCGTTCCTCTAGTGAAAATATACGGATTTTCCGCGATATTTTGCAGCAGGCCGGGTTGGTTGTGACTGTACGGAAAACACGAGGTGATGATATTGATGCTGCTTGTGGCCAATTAGCCGGCCAAGTGCAAGATAAAACACGCCGCCAACAAAAATGGCATCAGCTATTGATTCAGCAATGAGGTGGAAGTTATGAAGAATTTATGGATTGCAGTTTTGCTTACTTGTGCATTGAGTGCGTGTAAAAGTACTGAATTGAAAAGACCAAGTAAGAAGGAACGTACTGAAGAAGTATCCAGAATCAAGACACAATTGTCCGTTGAATATATGCGTGCGGGAGATTACAGGTTAGCCGTTACTACGATAGAGGAAGCTTTGCAGGCTGACCATAAGAATGAGATTGCATGGTTGATGCGTGCGCAAATTTATCAATATTTAAAGGTAAATGACAAAGCGGAAGAAAGTTTTCGAGAAGCTTTACGGCTAAAACCGGATAATGCGGAAATTAATAATAATTATGGATGGTTTTTGTGTAACTATTTAAATAATCCTAATGCCGCAATATCTTATTTCGATCGTGCGTTAGCAGATCCTACATATCCTGCACCACAAGTTGCTTATATGAATAAGGGTATCTGCAGTGCAAAAATGGGTCAGTATTCATTGGCACAAGCATATTTGGAACGTGGTCTTGCTTCTGCTCCGGCATTTATGCCGATTCGCAAGGAATTGGCAAGAACGAAAATGTTGGCCGGGCAAATTAAAGAGGCTGATCAGTTGTTTAGACAATACCAGAGTCAAATGGAAGTATTGAGTGCTGATGATTTATTATTAGGATGGCAGCTTTCTCGGGCTTCAGGTAATTCACAAGCTGCATATGAATATGAAGCTCAAATTAGAGCAAATTACCCTTATTCTGAAGAATTAAAAACAATTTCAGCAGGGCACTAAAAATATGAATCAAACTACTGAGAATCAGGCTGTAGGACAAGATCCTGCCGTAGAATTTGGCCGGATATTAAGATTGGGTCGTGAAGAGAAAGGTTTGTCTATCGGAGAGGTAGCAGAACGTTTAAAGCTGTCGGCAAAGCAGATTGAGGCGTTTGAGTCCGGTAATTACGAAGGCATGCCAGAAGGAGTCTTTATTAGAGGATTTTTAAGGAGTTACGGCAGATTTTTAGATTTGGATGAGCAAGCCGTTTCAATGCATTTGGACAGAATTGTACCTCAGTCCGGTAAGGGTAGCTATAACGTTGAGCCAAATACCTCAAGTTCTTTGAATTATCAGAATCAAAAAATTGAAAAATCTTTTCCAACATGGATTTTTGGTGTTATTGCAATTGCTATAATTATTGTTGGTGTGTATATCTGGCAGGGAAAATCCAAAGAAGAAAATGCCAAGCAAACTTCGCGTAGCGAGGAAAGTGTGAGTTTGGGAGAAGTTGCTGCGCCAAACCTTGATAATGGCAATGTGTCGGTTGTACCGATGCCGGCAGGAGCTTCAGCTGCAGCACAGGCTTTGTCCCAAGATAATGAAGGTTCGGCTAATGCAACTGGAAATGAACTGGTTGTTAAGGTCCGTTACCGTTCTATGTTGGTTATTAAAGATAAAACTGGCAAAGAGTTGTTGAACAGTATTGTGCCGGCAAATAGCGAACACAGATTTTCAGGCCAAGAACCTTATGATGTTTGGATCGGTTATGCCAAGGGTGCTGTAGCGAGTTATGGTTCGCAAGACATTCAAGTTTCCGATCACATGATTGATAAAAAAACTGCTTCGTTTACGGCAGGAAAATAAATTCAGATGAACACACAAATACTGCGCCGTCCTACCCATCAAGTACAAATTGATCATGTTAGTGTTGGTTCGGACTCGCCCGTCATTGTTCAATCGATGACCAACACAGACACGGCAGATGCTCAAGCCACTGCTTTACAGGTAAAGGAACTCAGTGAAGCCGGTTCGGAAATGGTGCGGATTACTGTTAATAATCCAGAATCTGCTGCTAAAGTGGCTGAAATCCGTCAGCGTTTGGATGATATGGGTTGTAACACTCCGTTAATAGGAGATTTCCATTTTAACGGCGAACGCCTGTTGGCGGAATTTCCTGATTGTGCCAAAGCCCTATCAAAATACCGTATCAATCCGGGTAACGTCGGTAAGGGCTCAAAAGGTGATGAAAAATTTGCTTTTTTAATTCGTACGGCCGCTGAATATGGCAAGGCTGTGCGTATCGGTGTGAATTGGGGCTCGTTGGATCAGAGTTTGGCCAAGAGGATGATGGATGCGAATTTAGCTTCCGCCAATCCGAAAACGCCGGAAGAAATCATGAAGGAAGCCCTGATTGTTTCTGCATTGGAATCAGCCCAGAAGGCAGTTGATTTGGGTTTGCCGGAAAATAAGATTATTTTGTCTTGCAAAGTCAGCGCAGTGCAGGATTTGATTCAGGTATACCGTGAATTGGCTGCCCGTTGCAGTTATCCGCTGCATTTGGGCCTGACTGAAGCGGGCATGGGTAGCAAAGGTATCGTGGCTTCAACTGCGGCATTGTCTGTGTTATTGCAAGAAGGCATCGGCGATACCATCCGTATTTCTTTAACGCCCGAACCCGGTGCTTCGCGTACGAAAGAAGTGGTAGTAGCGCAAGAAATCCTGCAAACCATGGGTCTGCGTTCGTTTACGCCCATGGTTACTGCGTGTCCGGGTTGCGGTCGTACGACCAGTACTGTATTTCAGGAGTTGGCGCGTGATATTCAACAATATTTGCGTGACCAAATGGCGGTTTGGCGATTACAGTATCCCGGTGTGGAAAATCTGAATGTGGCTGTGATGGGCTGCGTGGTAAACGGACCGGGTGAAAGCAAACTCGCCGATATCGGTATCAGCCTGCCTGGGACGGGAGAAACGCCGATTGCCCCGGTGTATGTGGACGGCGAACGCAAGGTTACGTTAAAGGGCGATAATATGGCTGCTGAATTTTTGGCCATCGTGCGCGAATATGTAGAAGTTAATTATGGAGAGGGCGGTAAAAAGAGGGACTACCGCCGCGTTATTCCGATTCAGACGGCCTGATTTTTAAAAATGTTGGTAAAAATAAAATGAATCAAGATTTACGGGAACTCTTACTACGTTTGTATTTGCAGAATAATCCGCAATTGAAACACCAGATTTTTATCTATACCTATCAGGGCGTAAATGATGCCCTGCATAATCCATTTCAATTTGTCGGGGCCGATTTGCCGCCGGGGGTAAAGAAAAGCATTATTTTGCAAAACCTGCCGTCCGGGGAAATGTTGCAGGCCTTCATCATACCGATTGACGGAGGTTACGGAATTGAAAATATCGTACTGTACGGTAATAAGGCTGGTTTTCTGGCAGATATCAGTTTGGATCGGGGCAAGGTCGAAGAGTCTGATAAATACCGCCAGTTTTTACAATTGTCAGGCAGTATGCTGCGCCAATTTCAAAATTGAGGCACAGCCGAACAAATCATTTCAGACGGCCTAGGCAGTTAGAAGGTCGTCTGAAAACCGTTATATAGAGAAAGAGAACAATGGGACAGAAAATCCAAGCCGTGAAAGGCATGAATGATTTGTTGCCGCTGGAACAGAAGGATTTCAAGCTGACCAGTGCTTTCTGGCAGGCGTTTGAAGATGTGGTCGGCAAATGGACGCGCCGTTTCGGTTACAGCCAAATCCGTACGCCTATTCTGGAACAAACAGGCTTGTTTGTGCGTTCAATCGGCGAAGAAACCGACGTGGTCGGTAAAGAAATGTATACTTTTTCCGATTCCAACGATACGCTCAGTTTGAGTTTGCGCCCCGAGGGGACGGCTTCCTGCCTGCGTGCGGTGGTCGAACACAATTTGTTGTACAACAGCCCGCAAAAGCTATGGTATATGGGGCCGATGTTTCGCCGCGAACGGCCGCAGAAAGGCCGTTACCGTCAGTTTCATCAGGTCGGCGTGGAAGCTTTGGGGTTTGACGGTCCCGATGTCGATGCCGAAATGATTGCCATGTGTGCCGATTTGTGGCGTGAACTGGGAATTTCGGGCTTCCTGACTTTGGAAATCAACAATCTGGGCAACAAGGAAGAGCGTGCCGCTCACCGCAGTGCGCTGGTTGCCTATCTCAAACAGCATGAAGCCATATTGGATGAAGACAGCAAACGCCGTCTGAAAACCAATCCTTTGCGTGTTTTGGACAGCAAAAATCCCGATTTGCAGGCTGTTTGCAATCAAGCTCCGCGTTTGCTCGATTATTTGGGCGAAGAATCATTGGCGCATTACAACGGATTCAAACGGCTTTTGGATGTTTTGGGCATTGCCTATGTGGAAAATCCCCGTCTGGTTCGCGGTTTGGACTATTACAATCTGACCGTGTTCGAATGGACGACCGACAAACTCGGCGCACAGGCTACCGTTTGCGGTGGCGGCCGTTATAACGGGCTGATAGGAGAGCTGGGCGGCAAGGATGCGCCTGCAATCGGTTTTGCCATGGGTATCGAACGTCTGCTGCTTCTGGTGCACGAATACGGCCGTCTGAAAACCGATGCCGCGCCCGATATATATGTCATGCAACAGGAAGAAGGTTTGGAAGCAGCCATAAACTACGCTTCCCGACTGCGTGCCGCCGGATTCAACGTATTGCAGCACTGCGGCAATCAGAGCTTGAAAAACCAAATGAAAAAGGCCGATGCCAGCGGTGCGCGTTTTGCCCTGATTGTAGGGGGGGATGAAGCGGAAAACGGCACGGCCACCGTGAAAGACCTGCAAGGGCAGTTCGGCCAGCAAACCATTGCCTCGGCCGAACTGACCGCCTTATTAACACAATGGAAGAATACATAAATGGCAGCACACTTGGATGATCAGCAAGAACTTGAGAATTTCAAATATTTTTGGCGCAGCAAGGGGCGTTGGCTGTTTGCGGTTTTATTATTGGCCTCGTTGGTTTATTTGGGCTGGGTGCTTTACCAAGGCCATATAAAGACGAAAAACGAAGAAGCCGCCACCGCCTTGGCAGGATTAGTCGAAAAAGCCAAGGCTAGCCAGGATAAACAGGCATTGCAGACAGATTTGTCTATCCTCCAGCAAAACTATCCCGACAGCATCTCTTCCGCGCAGGCAACCATGATGGTGGCTGCCGACCTGTTCGACCAAGGACAGTATGAAGCGGCGGAAAAGCAATTGAATTGGGTATTGCAAAACCAGCAAATCCCCTTTGTCCGTGCACTGGCTATCCAAAGGCTGGCAACCGTGCAGCTGCAGCAGAAGAAATACGACGCAGCCTTGGCCACATTGAAAATGCCGGTTGATGCAGCCTTTGAAGCCCTAATTTTGGAAACTCAGGGCGATGTGCTTTATGCGCAAGGTAAAAATAAAGAAGCACTGGCAGTTTACGAACAAGCACTTGCCAAAACGGTACAAGACGCCCCCGGCCTCCAATTGCTGCAACTGAAGGCAGATGAATTGAGATAGGCTGGCATTATTTTGAAACGACAGGCAAATTGCCCTCACAGGCAAAGAAAACCGCTTGCTTAAAGCTTTGAGGCCGTCTGAAAAAACGTCAGTCTTTTTTCAGACGGCCTGAAGTTATCCGACTGATTTCAGGCTTTATATTCCTCAGATTAAGAATTGCCGATGATGCGGATAGAACAGTCGGGCGAAGCTTGGAACAACCGTTTTTGATAAAAATCCAAACGGCAGCCTGTCCCCATCACCTCCCGCCGCCGCTTTCGTCCGACGGTAAAAGGAAACAGTATTATGAAACCCACCATCGCACTGGTCGGCCGGCCGAACGTCGGCAAATCCACCTTGTTCAACCGCTTAACCCGCACCAAAGATGCATTGGTGCACGATTTGCCCGGCCTCACGCGCGACCGCCACTATGGTCACGGCCGTTTGGGTAGCAAACCCTATCTGGTTATCGATACCGGCGGCTTCGAGCCTGTCGTGGACAGCGGCATCCTGCACGAAATGGCCAAACAAACCCTGCAGGCCGTAGATGAAGCCGATGCCGTCGTCTTCCTGGTGGATGCGCGTACCGGTTTGACACCGCAAGACAAAATCATTGCCGACCGCCTGCGTCAAAGTCCGCGTCCGGTGTATTTGGCGGTCAATAAAGGCGAAGGCGGCCGCCATGATGTTCTGGCCGCCGAATTTTACGAACTGGCGTTGGGCGAACCGCATGTGATTTCCGGCGCGCACGGCGACGGTGTGTATCACCTGATTGAGAAAGTGTTGGAACACTTCCCCGATGCCAAAGAAGAAAGCAACGAAGTCAAACATCCCGTTTTTGCCGTTATCGGTAGGCCGAACGTCGGCAAATCCACATTGGTAAACGCCATACTGGGCGAGGAGCGCGTAATTGCTTTCGATATGGCCGGCACAACGCGCGACAGTATCCATATCGATTTTGAACGCGAAGGCAAACCTTTTACCATTATCGACACCGCAGGCGTGCGTCGGCGCGGCAAAGTAGACGAAGCGGTGGAGAAGTTTTCCGTCATCAAAGCCATGCAGGCGGTGGAGGCTGCAAACGTTGCCGTTTTGGTATTGGACGCGCAACAGGACATCGCCGACCAAGACGCAACCATTGCGGGCTTCGCATTGGAAGCAGGCCGCGCACTCGTCATCGCAGTGAACAAATGGGACGGTATTTCCGAAGAACGGCGCAACGACATTAAGCGCGACATTGCCCGTAAACTCTATTTCCTTGATTTTGCGAAGTTCCACTATATTTCCGCACTGAAAGAGCGCGGGATAGACGGATTGTTTGACAGCATTCAGGCGGCCTATGATGCGGCGTTTATCAAAATGCCGACACCGAAAATTACCCGAGTTTTGCAATCCGCCATCGAACGTCAGCAGCCTGCGCGCGCGGGTTTGGTCCGGCCTAAAATGCGCTATGCCCACCAAGGCGGCATGAATCCGCCCGTCATCGTCATCCACGGCAACTCTTTGCAGCACATTCCCGACAGCTATACACGCTACCTGACGCAAACCTTCCGCAAGGCTTTTAATTTGCAAGGTACGCCGCTTCGGATTCAATACAATGTCCGCGAGAATCCCTATGAGGAAGAAACCGTCAAACCGAAAAAACAGCCGCTCCGCCGAGTGGCATTAAGTAACCGTATCGCCAAAAGGGAAGAACGGAAAGAAGACAAACAGCGGGTGAAAAAACTGAAAAAACGGCCGGTCAGTGTGAAAAAACTGCAAGGCAACGATAAGAAGAAATAAATGGTAGGCCGTCTGAAAAACGGTTTTGTGTAATAAAAACAGTGTTTCAGACGGCCTTTGTTTATTTTTATAGTGGATTAAATTTAAACCAGTACGGCGTTGCCTCGCCTTTTGGAAAAAGACATAGAAAGCATGGGCGATATTTACCGCCGATATTCCGACAAACTGCCCAATACCTATATATTTCTATTTAACGGCCGGCTGCAATTCCAATCGGGCGGCGTATTCGGAAAATATTTCTACATAGGTTTATTTGATGCGGATAAATCGTTTGATGCAGGTTTGTTGTAAGCACTGGAAGTGTATCTGTGCATGGCATGCCATACAGTGATGTCATACCGCGCTTTTATCAAAATCGCTGAAAACCGCATGGCGGGGTTTCAGCGATTTTTACATGGGATAACTTGAAACCGGGTAATGCGGCTTTTTTTTGTCGTGCGATTGGTGACTCGGCTTCCAATCATTTCGTGCGGCAGGCCGTCTGTAGTCCGCAGCCTTGCGGGGAGGGGGATTGATACCACATGGCATCAGGCAAATTCAAAGCTTATGTTTCCGCCGGAGCCAGTGCCAATAGGGCATTGCGGCTGCGTTCGAGGAAGGCTTCTTTGGTTTCGCCTTCGCGCAGGCTTAGCGGGGTGCCGACGTGGACTTCGCACAGCAGCGGGATGGGCAGGAATTTGTCTTTGGGCAGCACGCGGTTGATGTTGTCTATCCAGAGGGGGACGAATTCTGTACCGGGTCGGGTGTTGGCGAGGTGGTAAATGCCGGATTTGAAGGGCAGCAGGACGGTGTTGTCGTCGGTGTTGCGCGTGCCTTCGGGGAAGACGATGAGGGACGCGCCTTCGTTCAAGGCCTGTTTCATTTGTTCGGTGATTTCTTGCGGGCGGTTGCTGTGGCGCGGGATGAGGAGGGCGTTGAAGACGTTTTGGATGATGAAGCGGCGGATGCGGCCGGTCAGCCAGTAGTCGGAGCCTGCCACGGGGCGGGTGTGGATGCGCCAGCGGCGCGGCAGGGAAATCCAAACGAGCAGGAAGTCGCCGTGGCTGCCGTGGTTGGCGTAATAGACTTTCTGTTGCGGGCTGAAGTCGAGTTCTATCCTGCTTTTCGGCTTGACTCCGGTAAGGAAGGATACGGAAAGGCAGAGCAGTTGGTCGGTTAGCCAGGCGAGGCTTTTTTTCAGTATGGGCATGGCGTTCGGATGCTTTTCAGACGGCTTCGCGGCGTTGGAGGACGGCGGCGAAGAAGCCGTCCGTTCCGTGTGCCACCGTGTCGAGTTTTAGGTAAGTGCCGGTGTCGGGGTTGATTTTCGGGCTGCCCGGCAGGTCGGCGCAGTTTAGTGCTTCAAAGTCGGGGTGTTCGCGCAAGAAACGTTCGATTTGGCCCTCGTTTTCCTGCGGCAGGATGCTGCAGGTGGCATAAACGAGGCGGCCTTGCGGTTTGACCAGTTCTGCGGCGGCATTGAGGATGCTGTGTTGCTGTTCGGCAAGTTTGGCCAGTGTTTCGGGTGACTGGCGGTATTTGAGGTCGGGATTGCGGCGCAGTGTGCCGAGGCCGGAGCAGGGCGCGTCTACCAAAACGCGGTCGGCTTTGCCTTTCAGACGGCCTAAACGCGGGTCGTGTTCGCTGCCGATGCGTTCGGGGTGGATGTTGGTGAGGCCTGCGCGCGTCATGCGCGGTTTGAGGTTGGCCAGGCGTTTTTCGGCTATATCGAAGGCGTAGATGCGGCCTTTGTTGGCCGTCATGGCACCGACGGCGAGGGCCTTCCCGCCCGCGCCGGCGCAGAAATCGACGATGATTTCGCCGCGCTTCGCGCCGAGCAGCAGGGCGACGAGCTGGCTGCCTTCGTCTTGCACTTCAAGCGTGCCGTCGAGGAAGCGGGAGTGTTTGCCGAGGGCGGATTTGTCGTACAGGCGGATGCCCCAAGGTGAGAACGGGGTTGCTTCGGCAGGGAGGCCTTCGGTTTGGAGTTCGGCCAGGATTTTGTCACGTTTGGCCTTCAGGGCGTTGACGCGCAAATCAAGCGGGGCGGGGCAGGCGGTACTGCGGCCGAAATTCAGGATGTCTTGGTCGGAAAAGTCGGCGCGCATGGTGTCGATCAACCATTGCGGCAGTTCGGCGGCGGTGTTGAGGCCGTCTGAAAATTCGGTTTTGCGTGCTTTGAGTGCGGCAAGGAAGGTTTTTTCTTCGTCGTCGGCCAAGCCGTCGAGCCGGCTGATGTTGAAGCCGCGTCCGAGGACGAGTGCGGCCAGTGCGGCTTTGCGCGCTTGTGCGGCAGGACGGCGCAGGACGGCGGAGATTTTTTGGTAATGACGGATGGCGGCAAAGGCGGTTTCGGCGATTTCGGCACGGTCTTGGCGGCCGAGTTTGCGCCGGTTGCGGAAGAAGGCGGAAGTAACGGCGTCGGCAGGTTGGCGGAAGGTGAGGAGTTCGGCCAAAAGGTCGGCGGTGTGGGCAAGTTGGGCTGGTGTCATGTCTGGTGGTGTCGCAGGCGGATAAAGCGGCGATTATAAGCCAATTAGTTTAGTGTAAGCGAACCGGTGTGCGGGCTGACCGGGTATGCGATGTTTTCAAACCCTTTCTGCCGCGCATTGCGGCGGAAAAGATAATGGATGGGCAGGCAGATAAGGATTTGAATGTTTTGAAAGAAGCATGAATTTGGCTAAAGTGCGGTAAGATTGCCCGAATGTTAGGTGGCGTGTTCGGTTTGTTTGAAAACGGCGGCTTGGCGTTTGTCCTGTAGGCCCGATTTGGGAACAGCCGCTCCGAACTCATGCCGGTTTCAGCCCGATTCGCGATAGAATCCCGTTATCTGCCATTTCGTATAAGGAAAATTATGCAGCTCTTCCCCGCCTTGGAGCAACGCTATTCCCAAGAACGCCAGTCCGCAGGCGAAGCGCAGCGTTCGGCACAGGAAATTGCCTTTGCGCCGATTGTGTTCCAAGTATCCCGCCTAATGGTGAAATTCGGCATTTTGGATTTGCTGAACGACCATTCAGACGGTCTTACTCAAGCCGAAATCGCCGAGAAAGCGCAAATCAGCGGTTACGCCGCGCAAGTGCTGCTTGAAGCCTCGCTCTCCATCGGCACGGTACATACCCGCGACAACCGCTATTTCATCAGCAAAGCGGGTTGGTTCTTACTGAAAGACAAAATGGCGCGCGTGAACATGGATTTCACGCAGGAAATCTGTTACCAAGGCATGTTTGACTTGGAAAAAACCCTGCAAACGGGCAAACCCGAAGGACTGAAAGTGTTCGGCGGCTGGCCGACGATTTACGAAGGCCTGTCCTCGCTGCCGAGCGTCGCGCAGGAAAAATGGTTTGCCTTCGACCACTATTATTCTGACAATTCCTTTGCAGAAGCCTTGAAAACCGTGTTCGCCAAACCGGTTAAAAAACTGCTCGACGTCGGCGGCAACACCGGCCGCTGGGCGGAACAATGCGTCGGCTACAACGCCGAAGTCGAAGTTACCATCATGGATTTGCCGCAACAAATCGCCCTGATGCGCAAAGCGACCAAAGGTAAAACCGGCGCGGGACGCATCCATGCCCACCCCGCCAACCTGCTCGACCCCGAAATCCCCTTCCCGACGGGTTTCGACGTGATTTGGATGAGCCAGTTTTTAGACTGTTTTACCGAAGAACAAGCCACCGGCATCCTGCGCCGCGCCGCCGCCTCCATGAGCGAACGCGCCAGCCTGTACATCATGGAACCCTTCTGGGACAGGCAACGCTACGAAACCGCCTCCTACTGCCTGACCATGATCAGCCTGTATTTCACCGCCATGGCCAACGGCAACAGCAAAATCTTCCATTCCGAAGACCTGATACGCTGCGTTGAAAACGCCGGACTGAAAGTGGCGGAAATTTCGGACCGCATCGGACTCGGGCACAGCATTTTGCGCTGTGTAAAGGCCGTCTGAAAAAACGGTTGGATCGGTTTCGTCTGCCGACATTCATTATGGCTGACGATAAGCCGTCCCCGGCATTTTAAATTCTGCCGTCATCTTATATTTAAAACGGTTTGCCAAGAAGAAAAGGCCGTCTGAAAAGCCAAAACGGGTTTCAGACGGCCTTTTTCGGTGGCGGGATTAGCGGTTCATTTCGCGTATGTCGCGCCAGCCCTTGTTGGTTTGAACCAGGGTGGTGTTTTCGTTGTAAGGCTCTTTGAGCCGTTTCCATTTGCCTTCGCTGGCCTTAATCAGTTTGTCGGCCCATTTTTCAGGTTTCAGTTCGACTTGGTAAGACACTTCGGATACGGTCAGGCCGTTGTCGGGAGTGGGGGTGGTGAACCAGTTGATTTTGCCGATTTTCTGTTTGCCCACGCAGAACAGCGGGCCGCGCTGGGTGCCGCGCACCAGTTCCACGCCTTTGTCGGTCAGCTCGTAAGTGGCGGTTTTAATGCTGCGCTCTTCCGACAGCGGCTGGGTGTCGGTTTTGAGTTTGCGGTATAGGCCTTCTTTTTCGAGGACTTCTAGTTGTTTTTCCGCTATTTGGTTGATGCGTTTGCCGTCGGCGGAGTGGTCGGAGATGAGGAGTACGGGTTCGCCGAGCATGACGTTTTGCGCCGGAATGCCGTTCGGCGTTTCGATGTCCAGCATCAGCGGCAGGCAGACATTGCGGTTGTTGCCGCTTTCTTCGATGACTTTTTTAAAGTGGCTTTCGCTTGCTTCGTTGCTGCTGCCGCAGGCGGCCAGCACGAATGCGGCCGCGCCGAGTAAAACGGTTTTTTTCATGTTTTTTCCTTCGAAGGATGATGGGAAAGGGTGGAAAACAGGGGTAGCATAGTTTTTTTATCCGTATTCGGCAAGAGCCTTTGCTACAATCGTTTTTTTAACGGCAAAGGACGATGAAAATGACGGTTTTATACAGCATCCCGAATTGCGATACGGTGAAAAAGGCGCGCGTCTGGCTGCAGGAGCACGGCGTGGAGTACGAGTTTTCCGATTTTAAAAAGCAGCCGCCGACGGAAGGCGACATCCGTGCATGGCTGGCCGATGTGCCGCTCGATACGCTGCTCAACCGGCGCGGCACGACTTGGCGGAAGTTGTCGGAAGCGGAACGCGCCGCTGCCGATAACGAAGACGGCGCGGTGCGGCTGATGTGCGCGCAGCCGAGTTTGATCAAACGCCCCGTGCTGGCGCATGGCGGGCGGTTTTACTGTGGTTTTCAGACAGCCTTATATGAAGGGTTGTTTGGCTGAGCCGGTGTAAGCGCATCCGCCGGATAGGTTCATATAACCAATCCCTCTTTGCTTACAAACAAGCATTCTTTTCTTTTTTCAGACGGCCTCAGTATAGTGGGGTGCAACCGAAAAGCAGGCCGTCTGAAAACAACAAACCTTTCCTTCGCGACGGCCGGACAGCAATCAAAGGAACACTAAAATGATCCCGATTTCCCCCGAACTGGCCGACCAACTCAACCTCCTCAATCCGCAGCAGCTGGCTTTTTTGGCCGGATATGCCTGGGCAAAAAGCACGGGCGGCGATGCGGCCGCCGTGTCTTTCCAATCGCAGGCATCCGCTGCACAGCCCGCGCCTGCCCGCCGCGTCCGCATCCTTTCCGCCTCGCAAACCGGCAATGCCCGCAAGGTGGCCGAACAGTTGCTGGCCAAACTGAAAACTTCGGGCGTGGATGCCGTTCTGACCGCCGCCGCCGACTACAAAACCAAACAGTTGGCGGAAGAAGACATTTTATTGTTGGTAACGTCCACCCAGGGCGAGGGTGAGCCACCGGAAGAGGCCTTGCCGCTGCATAAATTCCTCAACGGCAAAAAAGCCCCCGATTTGAGCGCGGTCAGCTTTGCCGTATTGGGTTTGGGCGATTCGAGTTATCCGAAATTCTGCCAGGCCGGACGCGATTTCGATTGGTTGTTGGACAAACTCGGCGGCAAGCGGCTGCACGAGGTCGGCCTTTGCGATTTGGAATATCAAGCAGAAGCCGACAAGTGGACGGCCGATATTGCCGAAACCGTAGCGCGTCTGGCCGCCGCACCGGCCGCCGTTCCTTCAGGCAACGGCGCGGCCAAAGCGGAAACGGAAGGGGGCGGAACGGTATACACGAAAGAGAAGCCCTTTGCCGCCAGCCTTGCCGTGCGGCAGAGGATTACCTCCGGCCACGCCGACAAAGATGTCGAACACATCGAAATTGACCTGACGGGCTCCGGCATCCGCTACCATGCAGGCGACGCCTTGGGCGTATGGCCGATAAACGACGAAGCCTTGGTGGCGGAAATCCTGCAATACGCCGGTTTGGACGGAAGCGAAAACATCCGCCGCGCCGACGGCGGCGAGTGTGAAATCCGGATCGCTTTGCGCGAGGATTTGGACATCACCCAAATCACGCCGCAGTTTGTCCGCGACTATGCCGCGTTGTGCGGGGCGGGGGAATTGCAAGGCACGGCGGCAGACGCAGAGGCCTTGGCAGCCTATTTGGCCGCCACTCCGCCGGTGGGCGTGCTGGCGCAATTTCCGCACAAGATGACGGCGCAGGAGCTGTACGGCCTGTTCAGGCCGCAAACCCCGCGCCTGTATTCGATTGCCTCGTCGCAGGACGAAGTGGGCGAGGAAGTGCATCTGACGGTCGGCGTGGTGGCGTTCGAGCATCACGGCCAAGCCTACACCGGCGCGGCCTCGGGCTGGCTGGGCGGCAGGCTGGAAGAGGACGGCGAAGTGCGCGTGTTTGTCGAACCGAACAAGCTGTTCCGCCTGCCGGAAAACGGCGATACGCCGATTATCATGATCGGCGCGGGAACCGGCGTCGCCCCGTTCCGCGCCTTTATGCAGCAGCGCGCGGCCAACGGCGACGGCGGGAAAAACTGGCTGGTGTTCGGCAACCGTAAGTTTACCGACGATTTCCTCTATCAGCTCGAATGGCAGCAGTTCCGCAAAGACGGCTTGCTGACCCGCGCCGATTTGGCTTGGAGCCGGCAGGGGGCGGAAAAAGTGTACGTTCAGGACAAACTGCGCCAGGCGGCCGCCGACGTTTGGGCATGGTTGCAGGATGGGGCGCACATTTATGTTTGCGGCGACGCGGCGCGGATGGCGCGCGACGTGGAAAACGCCCTGTTGGACATTATTGCGGAACAGGGCGGCATGGATCGCGACGACGCGGAAGAATATTTGAACGGCTTGCGCGAAGACAAACGTTATCAGCGCGATGTTTATTGAGCGGCGATTTGAACTGTTCAGGCCGTCTGAAAAGGCAGATATGCTTTTCAGACGGCCTGTTTGTCATGGCAGACGGTTCAGCGGCAGGACAGGGTTTCATTTTCCTGCAAACTCAATGCCTTGCGTTTTTTGGCTTTTTCGTAGCGGCAGCGTTGGCGTTCGGTGGTGATTTCCAACGGCGGGACGGGGACGGGCTTGCCGTCTTCGACCGCGACCATGGTGAAGTAGCAGCTGTTGGTATGGCGCACTTCGCCGGTGCGGATGTTTTGCGCTTCGACGCGGATGCCGATTTCCATGGAAGTTCGGCCTGTGTAGTTGACGCTGGCGTAGAAGGTTACCAAGTCGCCGACGTGTATCGGTTCTTTAAACAAAACTTTATCGACAGACAGGGTAACGCAGTAGTTGCCGCTGTAACGGCTGGCGCAGGAATAAGCGACTTGGTCGAGCAGGCGCAAAAGTTCGCCGCCGTGGACGTTGCCGCTGAAATTGGCCGTGTCCGGCATCATCAGTTCAGACATGATGAGTTCGTGGGAAGGGAGTTGGCGGGTTTGTTCCATTGATGTGTTCCTTTTTCGGTTTGTATAGTGGATTAACTTTAAACCAGTACG
>NZ_KV790787.1:24740-39509 GCF_001807735.1 Neisseria sp. HMSC31F04
TTGTCCTGATTTAAATTTAATCCACTATATATTTGGATGAAGGCCGTCTGAAACCTGTTTTTCAGACGGCCTCCATATGCCGCAGTTTTCAGAGTAAGGCGGATTTTACTGCGCAGGGGAAAGGTTTCCAACCGCATCAGCCGCCATATAGCCGATGGCTATTGGGTTGTGTCTTTGCCGTTTAAAACCCTTGCCGTTTTGTGCTTGCGTCGGACATGGGGGTCATAGTGCGGTATGAAAGGGAGGCCGTCTGAAAGTTTCAGACGGCCTGTTTCTTTACAGCCATTTTCTGCGTGAGAAAAATACCAACAGTCCGACGATAATCGATGCCATCAAACCCAAGACCATAAAATAGCCGTAGTGCCAGTGCAGCTCGGGCATATTGTCGAAGTTCATGCCGTAGATGCCGGTAATGACGGTCAGCGGCATGAAGATGATGGTGATGACGGTCAGGACGCGCATTTGCTGGTTCATGCGGTTGGACTGGAAGGAAAGGTAGATGTCCATCATGCTCAACACCATGTCGCGCGAGGCGTCGAGCGATTCGATAAGCTGCATGTTGTGGTCGTACACGTCGCGCAGATAGACGGTGGACTCGCCTTTGAAAATGGCAAAATCGCCGCGCACGGCAAGCTGATAGAACACGTCGCGCAAGGGCAAAAGCGTGCGGCGTAGGCGGACGGCGTCGCGCTTGAGGCGGTGGATTTTGCCGAGAATGTCGCTGTTTTCATTTTTAAACAGGGATTTGTCTATGGCTTCGACGCGGTTGTTGTATTCTTCCAAGACGATGAAATAGTCGTCCACGATGCGGTCGAGCAGGCAATAGGCGAGGAAGGCGGTGTTTTTACCGAGGATGCCGCGCGGGTTTTCGCTCATTTGGCGGCGCAGCTGGCTGAACAGTCCCAGCGGTTTTTGTTGGAACGACAACACAAAATCCTTGCCGATAATCAGATACACTTGGTCGGAATTCAGTTTGCCGGCGGCAGTGTAGTGGTAAACCTGCGCGGCGATAAACAGATAATTGCCGTAGTCTTCGATTTTGGGGCGTTGTTTACGGCTGAGGATGTCTTCGATGACCAGCTCGTGGATACCGTAAGGCTCCAGCGCGTGTTTGAGGAGCGCGGCGTTGTTGATGCCGACAAAGTGCAGCCAGTTGATCTGCTCCGCTTGCGGGCGGATGATGTCGGGCAGTTTTTTACCCGCGAGATAATCGTGCTGGGCAAACGTATCGGCGGAATAAAGCGTTTGATGGATGGCGGAACGCGGCGCGTTGTCGGTATTGCTGCGCGGGACGGTTTGGTCGAGCAGGGTTTCGGCCTGTTCGACGGTGTTCGGCTGTTGGCTCATAGGTTTAAAGGATGATGGTTTGAACGGGGAGGCCGTCTGAAATTTGGGGAAGAGCAGTTTACGTTGTTCTCAGAAAGGTTTAAAGATTATCTTTATTCTCAACTTTTCCCGGTTTCCAGCCTGCGCAGGAAAGCGTAACGAGCTGGCATAAGCTGATGATGGCGGCTGTATATTTCTTATTTCAATTCAATATGGTATGCCTTAGCGGAAAACACAGTTTCTGCGAAGCTAAAACGGGGTTTCTGTGAAGCTGAAATAAGTTTATCCACTATAACGGTTAAAAGGCCGTCTGAAAATCAATATTTCGGAATCGTTTTCCGTTTTTATCGTTTTCAGACGGCCTTTTTATGTGCTTAATCCGTATTTGTTTGGATTAATCCAGCTTTTTAAAATGGCGGCGGCGTTCGAGTTCGCTCAGGTAACGCTTGCGCAGACGGATGGATTGCGGCGTAATTTCTACCAGCTCGTCATCGTCGATAAACTCGACCGCACCTTCCAGCGTCAGCTTGATCGGCGTGGTCAGGCGCACGGCTTCATCGGTGCCGCTGGCGCGGATATTGGTGAGTTTTTTACCTTTGAGCGGGTTGACCACCAAATCGTTGTCGCGGCTGTGGATGCCGATAATCATGCCTTCGTAGATTTTGTCGTTGGGCGACACGAACATACGGCCGCGGTCTTCCAGATTCCATAAGGCATAAGCGACGGCTTCGCCTTGCTCTTGGGAAATCAGTACGCCGTTGTGGCGGCCGGGCATATCGGGTTTCACGGGCGCGTAGTCGTCGAATACGTGGCTCATCAAGCCGACACCGCGCGTCAGGGTCATGAATTCGCCTTGGAAACCGATTAAGCCGCGCGCGGGAATATGGTATTCGAGGCGGGTACGGCCGTTGCCGTCGCTTTCCATATTGGTCAGTTCGCCGCGGCGACGACCGAGTTCTTCCATTACCGCGCCTTGGTTGTCGTCGGGTACGTCCACAGTCAGGTTTTCATATGGTTCGCATTTCTGGCCGTTAATTTCGCGGTAAACGACGCGCGGTTTGCCGACGGCCAGTTCAAAGCCTTCGCGGCGCATGTTTTCCAGCAAAATGGTCAGGTGCAGTTCGCCGCGTCCGGATACGCGGAACACGTCGGCATCGGCGGTATCTTCCACGCGCAGGGCAACGTTGGTCAGCAACTCTTTTTGCAGGCGGTCGCGGATTTGGCGGCTGGTCACGAATTTGCCTTCGGTACCCGCCAGCGGGCTGGTGTTTACCATAAAGTCCATGGTCAGCGTCGGTTCGTCCACGCTCAACATCGGCAAGCCTTTGGGATTGTCTTTGTCGGTGATGGTTACGCCGATACCGATGTCTTCGATACCGGAAATAATCACGATGTCGCCGGCTTCTGCTTCTTCAAGCGGTACGCGTTCCAAGCCTTTGAAACCCAAAAGCTGGTTGATGCGGCCTTGGGCGATTTGCTGATCGTGGTTCATCACGGCAACGACCTGACCGGGTTTGATACGTCCGTTCAGGATGCGGCCGATGCCGAGACGGCCGGTGTAGTTGTCGTAGTCGAGTTGGGAAATTTGCAGTTGCAGCGTTTCGTCCGCGCTTCCGCTCGGTGCGGGCGTGTGTTTTAAGATGGTGTCGAACAGCGGACGCATATCGTTGCTCTCGTCGGTTTCTTCCAGTTTGGCGAAACCGGACAGACCGGAAGCGTAGACAATCGGGAAATCCAACTGTTCGTCAGTTGCACCCAAGTTGTCGAAGAGTTCGAAAGTTTGGTCGATGACCCAGCTCGGACGGGCGGACGGTTTGTCGATTTTATTGATGACGACGATCGGTTTCAGTCCCAAAGCCAAGGCTTTTTTGGTAACGAAACGGGTTTGCGGCATCGGACCTTCCTGCGCATCCACCAACAATACGACGCAGTCCACCATACCCAAAACGCGCTCCACCTCGCCGCCGAAGTCGGCGTGTCCCGGAGTGTCGACGATGTTGATGTGGTAGCCTTCGTAATCGATGGCGGTGTTTTTGGCAAGGATGGTGATGCCGCGTTCTTTTTCAAGGTCGTTGCTGTCCATCACGCGCTCGTCGACGTGCTGGTTGGCGCGGAATGTGCCGGATTGGCGCAGCAGTTGGTCTACTAATGTGGTTTTGCCGTGGTCGACGTGGGCGATGATGGCGATATTGCGGATTTGTTTCATGGTGTTAAGTTATTTGATATTAAATGCGGAAAACTGCGCATTATAGCACTTTGAGATTATTGGGGCGGCATTTTTCCCTGAATGGGTGTAAAGATAATGGCCGCAATATGGCTAATGGTTAAACTATGTAAATGATAAAATCGATTGAGAGCGTTTATTACTATTAGAAAAAATAAAATATTATTTAAAACATATTGTTGTGCGAAATACAGGTTTGATGTGTTGAATTTTGCTTTCTGATAATTGTTTGTATTTTAAAAGGAAAGTTGATTTTTTGGGCGGTGGTGCTAGAATTCTCCCCAATTCGAAAGAGCGCGCTGTCTGTAAAAAACAACGGATGCGCACACTCCATTATTATTTGATATAACTCTATTATTTATTTTAGAAAAGGAAAGAAAATGAAAGGCGATAAAGCTGTCATTGATTATATGAACGAACTGTTGGCCGGTGAATTGGCTGCACGTGATCAGTATTTTATTCATTCCCGTATGTATGCCGAATGGGGTTACAACAAATTATTCGAGCGGCTGAACCATGAGATGGGAGAAGAAACCGAGCACGCCGAACAATTTATCCGCCGCATTCTGATGTTGGAAGGTACCCCGTCCATGGTACCGACCAAACTGAATATCGGCACCGATCTCGTTTCCATGCTCAAAGCCGATTTGAATACCGAACTCGAAGTGCGCGAAGCGTTGAAAAAAGGCATCAAGCTGTGTGAGGAAAAACAGGATTATGTTACCCGCGACATCATGGTGAAACAGCTGGCCGATACTGAGGAAGACCACGCGCATTGGCTGGAACAACAACTGCGTCTGATTGATTTGATGGGTCTGGAAAACTACACCCAAAGCCAACTGTAATTCCAATAGGAAGGAATCATTATGCAAGGCGACCGTACCGTTATCCGCGAGCTGAATAAAAACCTCGGCCTGCTTTTGGTAACCATCAACCAATATTTCCTCCATGCCCGCATTCTGAAAAACTGGGGGGTGGAAGAACTTTCGGAACACTTTTACAAACAGTCGATTCGCGAAATGAAATCGGCCGATGCACTGATTGAGCGCATCCTGATGTTGGAAGGCCTGCCCAATCTGCAAGAACTGGGCAAGCTGCTGATCGGTGAAAATACCGAAGAAATCATCAAATGCGATTTGGCCAAAGAAGAAGAAAAACACGCCGCACTGGCTGCCGCCATTGCAGCGTGCGAAGCACAGCAGGATTATGTCAGCCGTGCTTTGTTGGAAAAACAAAAAGACATCAACGAAGAGCATATCGACTGGCTGGGAACCCAGCAGGAACTGATTGCCAAAATGGGTTTGGAAAACTATATCCAACTCGGGGCGCAAGAGGACTAAAACACAAATCACTGCCAAATACAGCAGTTCTCTGTTGCCGTAACGGCATACCGCAAAACGGTATGCCGTTTTTTTTTTGGCGTATATGGCGGTATCCGTTATCATTTGCCACTTCAAAATATACAGTCAGGAACATTTTATGAGCCATATATTCCTTAACGGCCAAGCGATACGGGCAAACAATATTTTCTGTATCGGGCGCAACTATGTCGCCCACATTGCCGAACTCAGCAACGAAGCACCGGGCGAACCGCTGGTTTTCCTCAAGCCGAACAGTGCCATCCTCAACAGCGGGAGTGAAATCCGCCTTCCTTCATTCAGCGGCAATGTACATTATGAGGCCGAGCTGGTTTTGCTGATCGGCGGCGATGCGGAAGACCTTGCAGAAGGGCGTGAGCTGGACATCGTAGCCGGTTATGCCGTCGGACTGGATTTGACTGCCCGCGATATTCAGGACGAACTCAAAAGCAAGGGATGGCCGTGGACGAAGGCCAAAGGTTTCAAGGGGGCGGCCTGCCTGTCGGCGTTTGTTCCTGCCGCCCATTTGCCCGACCCGATGCACTGCACATTCGATTTTTATATCAACGGCGAGTTACGCCAGCACGGCGACACCGCATTGATGATTTACGACCTGCCCGTGATTTTGCGCGGTTTGGCAGAAACGTACGGCCTGCGGCAGGGGGATTTAATCTTTACCGGCACGCCCTGCGGTGTAGGCAGATTGAACCCGGGCGACCAACTGACCTTGGATTTGGCCGGTTCGGTAAAGGCGGAATTTACCGTTGCAGCCTGACCACTCGTGTCATTGACTTTATAAAGGCCGTCTGAAAACAAGCGATACGGGTTTTCAGACGGCCTCAAATTTCTGTTTTGACAAATCTTCACGCTTGCCCTAATATCCATCAATTAACATTTCTTAGCTTTAAATAACGATAGGAGAATTTATGCAAGCTACAGAATTGGCAATCAACAGTTACTACACCTTGATTGCCGCCACCATTGTTTTGCTGTTAGGCAAATTTTTGGTGCAGAAAATTAAATTTTTACAAGATTTCAACATTCCCGAGCCTGTGGCCGGAGGCTTGGTTGCCGCAGTGTTGATCACCGTGCTGCATTCGTTTACCGGATTCAGCTTAAAGTTTGAGAAGCCGCTGCAAGATGCCTTTATGCTGATTTTCTTCTCATCCATCGGCTTGAGCGCGGACTTTTCCCGCCTGAAGGCAGGCGGTCTGCCGCTGGTTATCTTTACCGCTATCGTGGGTGCGTTTATTTTCGTACAGAACGTAGTCGGCGTCGGCTTGGCTAAAGTATTGGACATTCATCCCGCCATCGGTTTGATTACCGGTTCGATTACCCTGACCGGCGGACACGGTACGGCAGGTGCGTGGGGTCCGACTTTGGAAAAAGAATTCGGTATTGTCGGTGCGACAGGTTTGGGTATTGCTGCAGCTACGTTCGGCTTGGTATTTGGCGGTTTAATCGGCGGGCCGGTTGCACGCCGCTTAATTAATAAGCAGGGACGTGCCAAAGTTTCAAACAACGGGGATCAGGCAGATAACTACCAGTCAGACGATGCGTTCGAGAGCCATGGCAAAACCCGCCTGATTACTGCGGATTCGGCTGTTGAAACCTTGGCTCTGTTTGCCGCCTGTTTGGCGTTTGCGGAAATCATCAAGGCGTATCAGCTTGACGAGCAATACTTCTACAAACTGCCGAAATTCGTTTTGTGCCTGTTTGCCGGTGTAATATTGCGCAACATATTGACCTTGGTCTTCAAACGAGACATGTTCGACCGTGCGGTAGACGTATTCGGCAACGCTTCATTATCCCTGTTTTTGGCCATTGCCCTGTTAGACTTGAAACTGTGGCAATTGACCGGCATGGCAGGATCGGTAACCGTTATTTTGGCGGTACAGACAGTGGTTATGATTTTGTACGCAACTTTTGTAACCTATGTTTTGATGGGGCGCGATTACGATGCCGCCGTCTTGTCCGCCGGACACTGCGGTTTCGGCTTGGGCGCAACGCCGACGGCCGTAGCTAATATGCAATCCATTACCCAGAGTTTCGGCCCGTCGCACAAAGCCTTCCTGATTGTACCTATGGTGGGCGCATTCTTCGTGGATATTATTAACGCCTTGATTTTGTCGGGCTTTGTCGAATTCCTGAAGAAATAATCTGTAAAGCAATGCTAAAAGCACCTGTTCCGGCTTACCCCCGGCAGGTGCTTTTGTTATGATGGCGCGTCGTTGCCGAGACGTTTTCAGACGGCCTACCCCGCACAGGAGGCCGTCTGAAAGGATAATGACGCACAGGCATTTGCAGGCTTTGTCGCATCGGCACAGTCATGCACCTATTCGGAAAGGAAACATCATGACCGTTAAACGCTACACCGCCTTATCGGCCGCCGCCGTGATTTTGCTGTTGGCCGCCTGCGGTAAAAAAGAGCAGCCGCAGCCGGAAGATTTGGCTTGCGGCGATCCCGCCGTGATTCAAAACATCCAAAACAGTTTGCAGCAGGCCGTCAAAGAGCAGGCGCGGACGTTCGCCAAAAACGACACGCGCGGATTTGTCGATGCGGATAAAGTCATTGCCGCCGCTGCAGAGCTGACAATCACCCTGAATAACCCGCAACAGGACAACAGCGGCACCAAGCCTTATTGCCAGGCCGATTTGTCTATCACAATCTCTCCGGATACTTTAAAAACCGCCCAAACCAACGCCCCCTTGCTTTACGGCGATAAAACGCTGGCCAAAGTAATCGGCGAGCGCACCGGCATCGGTTCGCTGACATACAAAGAAAACGGCATACTGGGCCAAACCCTCAAATATACGCCCGCCAAAGATGAAAAAGGCAGTTTTTCCATCACCTATGCCGACAACGGATTGGATAACGCCGCCAACGCATTGTCTGCCGCCTTGCTGCCTTACGGCATCAAAAGCCTGCTGCTGATAGACGGCAAGGCCGTCCGTTTGGAAGACGCGCTCAAACAAGTGAAAGAGGGCGGGAAGATTGAGGTGGTCGAAGAAACGGCATCCGAACCTGAAGCCGCCTCTTCGGCAACGGCCGACCCGATGCCCGAAGTGCTGACGCCTCCGGCCAAAAACGAAGAGCCGGCTCCTCCGGGCGTGTCGGATGAAGAGTTGGAGCAGGCACACAGCGATTACCGTGCGGCAGACCGTGAAATCAACAATGTCTGGAGGGATTTGGACAGCGTGATCCAGCAAGGGCTGCGCGACGAGCAGCGCGAGTGGATCAACCGTAAAAACGCGGCCTGCCGCCGCGCGGCCGCCCAAGCCGACAGTCCGGAGCGTGCCGAATATCTGCGGCTGCAATGCGACAGCCGCCAGACCCGCGAACGCATCCAATACCTGCGCGACTACAGCGTGCAGTAAGCCTGCATAATACAGGCCGTCTGAAAATGTTTCGCTGCATTAGCGGATATTTTCAGACGGCCTTTTTATGTTTACTGCTGCTGACGGAGGCGGGTTCCGCAAGGCTTGCAGGTTTACGCTTAACTTCCTTCGTTCAGCCGTTCGGACAATTTGCCGTCTTTGCCGAATTCGGCCAGTGTGCCGCCTATATCAAACCAAACCCGTTGGTTTGGTTCTTCGCCGTCGTGGTCGAGATGCCATGCCGCCCAAGTGTAGACGCCGTGCAGTTCGTGGATTTGGCCGCCCCCCGATACATGGAGGCAAAATTCAAAGGCCGTGGCGGTGCGGTTAAGGATGATGGCGTCAGGGTTGTCGGGCGAGCGTGTGCCGACGGTAAGCCAATCGGGTTCGGAAGTAACGGCAAAATCAATCAGGCGGCTGTCGGCCACTTGTTCGCGCAGGATGCTTTCGATGCTGCTGCGGATTTCTTCATAGGGTTCGTCGGCCAGCCATTGCAGCATATGGCGGGTATCGTCGAGTGCTTGGAAGTTGTCGGTCATGGTCGTTGTTTTCAATGATTTGGTCGAAGCGGCGACGGCGCGTTTGGGGGAGGCCGTCTGCGGTTGGAGAGATTTTACCGGCGGGGTAGGTTGGGGTGCGGTAATTCCTTGCTGTAGTTCCGCTCAACTTTTATTTTCAGACGGCCGCCTTGTTTTTGTTTCGCAGAAACTCAGCTTCTATGCAGAAGCCTCGTTTTAGCTCCGCAGAAACTCGGCTTCCTGACGGAAGCCTCGTTTTCAGACGGCCTTAGGATGAAGAAGCACAGTCGGCAAATTGCGCCCAAACGGGAGCGTGGTCGCTGGGTCGTTCCAAGGCACGGGTGTCGTAATCCACCTGCACGTCTTGCAAGGCGGATGCCATCGCGCGGCTGGTCAGGATGTGGTCGATGCGCAGCCCTTGCTTGCGTTGGAACATCGCGCCGCGATAGTCAAACCAGGTATAAAACGCGCCTTCGGGATGGATTTGGCGCAGGCTGTCGGTCAAACCTAAATCCAACAAATTTTGGAACCACTGTCTCTCGATGGACGAGCAGAGGATTTTTTCATGCCATTTTTCGGGCGCATAGCAGTCGGTATCGGCAGGCGCGATGTTGAAATCGCCCAGCAGGACCAGTTTTTTATGTCGGGACAATTCGTTGCGGAGAAATTCGGTCAGGGCGGCAAACCATTGTTCTTTATATTGGAATTTCGTGCTGTCCAGGGCTTCGCCGTTGACGCAATAGACATTGACGATGCGCACGCCGTTGACGGTGGCAGCGATAACGCGGCGTTGCGGGTCGTCGGGCAGGGCGGGCAGGCCAGTGTGTACGTCTTGCGGTTCGCTGCGGCTGATGATGGCGACGCCGTTGTAGGTTTTTTGGCCGCTCCAAACGCTGTGCCAGCCCATCATTTGCAGGGCGGCGGCGGGGAATTTGTCTTGGTCGAGTTTGAGTTCCTGTAGGGCGAGGATGTCGGGCTGATGGTCGGCCAGCCAGTTTTGCACTTGCGGCAGGCGCACGTTGAGGGAATTGACGTTCCAAGTCGCGATTTTCATGTTGTGTTCCGAATGGGATGAAATGGGAAAGGCCGTCTGAAAAATCCTCCGACGGCCGGAATGGGGAATCAGCGGTCGAGGCAGAAGCCGCTCAATACTTCGAGTATGGTGCGGGCTTCTTCCGATTTCAGGCGGTATTGCAATACGCGGTGGTAACGGGTGTAGTCGATGAGGCCGGCACTGCGCAGTTTCGATAAATGGTTGGACAGCGCGGTTTGGTTGATGTCGAGTGCTTCCACCAGTTCGCCTACGTTGTGTTCGCTTTCGACCAGCAGGCAGAGAATCATCAGCCTGTGGGGGTGCGCCATCAGTTTGAGCATTTCGGCCACATGCTCGGCATTGCGCATGGGGGTGTTTTGATTGTCGGCATTTGTCGGATTCAGACGCCGCAGGTTTGTATTTATGGATTTCATGTGTGGGATTTTAATTGGGATTGGCTCTCGAAACAATCAGATTGTGCGATGAATAATTGATGTTATTGAGAAAATTTAAACATCATTGCTTGATGCGGATTGATTTTTTCCGCCGCATTGCCGCTTTTCGATGCGGGAGGGTGATTTTTGCAGGTGTCCGAAACAGGGCGGGAGGCTGCGGTGCAGGGTTTGCGGTGGGTTTGGACGGGTGTCAATCCGCTATACGGAAGGTTTTCAGCATACCTGTTCCGCCGCCTCTTTTTTCAGACGGCCTTTGGGCCAAATGTGTTTACAGCGCACCCAAAGCCAGTCCTTGCGTGAAGCCGCGCAGGGCGAAGGAGCGGAGGTTGTCCGGTTCGAGCAGGGTCAGGCAGACCAGTTCGTCGCCTTGCGTATGTCCGGGGTTGCGGCTGCGGAAAAAGCGCGATTCGGGGTTGTCGGCGGTTTTTTCGTTCAGCCATTCGTTTTTCAGGTGGCCTTGCGATTCGGGATAGCGGATGAGGCCGCTTTCCGGCAGGTAGTGCCGGCCGAAACGGGCGGCGGCGAGGTGGTCGATCAGGCTTTGCGTTTCGGGCGGGGTGGGATAGCGGCGGTTGGGGTAGTAGGTTTTGCTGAAGACGTTTAGGTAGCGGTAGGTACGGTCGCCTTTGACGATGAGCAGCCAGTACAGGGGGAGGTCGGGTTGTCGGGCTTTGATGCGTCCGGCCAGGCAGCACCAGGCCAGCGGTAGGGTTTGTTCGCCCCAAAAACGGTGGTCGATGATGGTGTCGCCGGAAAAGAGGGCGCGGCCGCTGCGGCCGAGGTGGGTGAAGGGGATGACTTTAAGGGTGGTGAAACCGCGGGTTTCGCCGTTTTCGTCTTCCAGCAGCAGGATGTGGTCTTTTTCCAGCAGGTCGCGGCGGAAGAGTTCGGGCGAGGTGCCGCCATAGTAGCGGGCGTAGAGGCCGTAGAGGCTGTCGATGGCTGCTTCGGTCAGTTCGGACGGGGAGGCGGTTCGGGTGGTCAGTTTGTTCATGGCAGTTTTCGGGTCAGGCAGATGAGCCAGATGGCAAGGAGGGAGACCAGTAATGCGGTGGCGGCCTGGTTGGCGAAGTGGGGGGCTTCCCAGCCGATAAACCATAGTCTGGCGTGGGGATGGTTTTGGTTGAAGGCGGAAATGTAGTTGGCAAACCAGGCTTCGGCGGCAAACATGGCGGCCATGATGCCGAGGTTGGCGGCGAGCAGGCGGGGTTGTTCGCGGCGGCACCACAGGCCGAGGGGCAGCAGCAGGGCGAGGCTGAACAGGTCGTGGATGATGCCGTAACCGTATTTCCAAGTGTTGGTGCCGTACATGAGCAGGATTTCAATCAGTCCGCGCGCCAGCATGGGCAGCCAAAAGAGCAGGTAGGCGGTTTTCAGACGGCCTGATACGGCGGACGAGCTGAAAACCAGCGGCGGCAGGATCAGCCAGTATAAGACGGTCATGCCCAGCCACAAGGCTTTCGGCAGGGCGATGCTGCCGCCGTTTGCGGCAAAACCGTTCTGCCACAGGTAAAAACCGAGGGCGGCGGCCAGGGCGGAGAGGGAGGCCGTCTGAAAGGCGCGTTTCACAGGTGCAGTTCCTGTTCGCGCACCACGCCTTCGGATTGCGGCTCGCCGCCTTCGGCCAGCGTTTTGCGCCAGCCGGTGATTTCGGGCATCAGCAGGTCTGCCGCGCTGTTGCAGAAGCGCGCCCGTCCGCCGAAGCGGTCGATATTGTCGCGCTGCTTCTGCATCATATTGACGTCCTGCCTGATAATCAGGTGCGACAGAGGTTCGAACAGCAGGCGTATCAGGCCGTTCAGACGGCCGAATTTGTAGCTGATGACGGTGTGGACTTCGGTGGTGTTTTCATCAAGCGGCGTGCAGGACGAGGTAACGATGTAGTGTTTGCCGTCTGAAAAACGGTAGTCCACCTGCGATGTGGACGGGGCGATGAAGCGGTCGGTGTGGCTCATCCGCGTTTCGCTGTTTTGCAGCAGCCGCCACACCAGGCTTTTTTCGCGCGGCTCGTCCGCATATTCGATTTGTGCGCCGTCGGCATTGCGCCGCAACAGGGCGCGGACGGGTTTGCCGGTGGGGGCGCGGAACCACGAATCGTGTACATAAACCGCGTGCGGGCAGTCTAAAAAGTTTTCCAAACACCAATCCACGGGCGCGGCAAAACGGGTTTTCATCCGGAAGGTGGTGTAACCCGCTTCGCCGAGGCAGGAAAACTGCAGCGGGGCGGGCATCGCCGGCTCGCCTATGCACAGCCAGACATAGCCGTCCTGCGCCATACAGTGCACCGCGGGCACACGCACGTCGGGCGTTTCGCCGCAGCACAGCGCGGGAATCGAATCCAGCCTGCCGCCGCCGTCAAACGACCAGCCGTGATAGGCGCATTGCAAACAGCCTTTTTCGTTTACCTTGCCGATGGAAAGCGGCACGTTTCGGTGCGGGCAGCAGTCGAGCAGGGCGGCATAACGTCCTCCGCCCTGATGGAAAACGGCATAGTGGCGGCCGAACAGCCTGACTGCCTGCGGCTTTTTCCGTACCGCGCGTTCTGTGGCGGCGATGTACCAGTAATTGTGCAGGCCGTCGGCGGCCGGAGGCGTGGTCATGCGGTTTTCCTTATTGATGATTTTCCGATAGCTTCAGGCCGTCATTATCCTATTTTCAGGCCGTCTGAAAAAGGGATAAGCGGCGTTTTCGGAAAAAGGGCCGTCTGAAAATCTCGTTTTGGTAGAACGTATTTTCAGACGGCCTCTTCTGATTCAAGCATCGGCAGGCGGCAGCAGAAGCGGCGTTTTCCGCAGGGCGAGGCGTTGGTCGGCACGGAACAGGGCGGCAGCGTATTGCTGCAGGTCGGCGGTGCGGACGCATTGCGGCGGCGCGAGTTGGCCGGTGCGTCGGGCGTAGGCGTATTGCGGGTTTTCGCCCAATGCGTTGTCGAGTGCGGCGGTAAGCCCGGTATCGGAAGCGGGGTGGCCGTCTGAAAGAATCAGGCGGTAGTAGGGCGGGGCGGCGTTCACGCCTTGCAGTAAGGCATGGTCGGGCAGGCCCGAGGCGGTGCGTAGCATGGCGCAGCGGACGAAGGCTTCGGTCAGCTTTTCGCCGCACAAGTCGCTTGTCAGGCTGTCGCGGCCGACGAATTCCAAACGGGGAATGCCGTTTTCCATACTGCGGATGCAGACGCGGTCGCCCGTGTCATAGCGGTACAGTCCGCCTTGGGTGGTAACGATCAGGCGGTAGTCGCGGCCGTTTTGCAATGCCCAGACGGGATAGATGTCCCGGTCGTCGGCAAATTCGTAAAAATGGCTGTCTACGGCCAATATCGGATGGAGGCCGTCTGAAAAAGGGATGCTGGAAACAGCTTCGGTAGACAGCAGGCCTTTGCCTTGAATCCATACATGCGGCAGCTTCTGCCGCAGCAAGGCGGCGGGTGCGGCGGCGGTATGGCTGTCCCAGCAGCTGACAGTGTCGAGTTGCGGCCAAATCAGGCGAGTATCGGGCTGTGTTGCAGAGAGTGCGCGCGACAGTACGGCGCGGCGGCGCGGTTCGTGTATTTCGGCCAATAGTCCGTCCTGCCGCTCCTGCATGGTTTGCAGAATCGGCAGCAGGATGGACGGGCTCCAAACGGAGATAAAGCTAAGGTTTTCCGCTGAAAGCAGCAGGCGGGCGCAGTGGAACTGCCATTCTTCTGCAGTTTGCGCGGCCAGCAATTCGGGCAGGAATAGGGTTTTTTCCGTCAGTGCCGCGCCGGTTTCGCGGCCGAAATAGTCCAAATCGTTGCCGCTGCCGATTGGTATGCCGCCTTCGGTTTTGTTGCGGCTGCGGGTCAGCGGGCTGATGACGAAAAACAGCCGTCCGGCCAATGCCTGCGGTCGTTGCCGTTGCAAGTCGGCCAGCCACGGCAGTACGGCGCGGCGGAAGGCGGCATATAGGCCGTCGGTGTAGGGAATCAGCTTCGCCCCGCCGGAAGAACCGCCGGTTTCTTCGAAATTCGATATGGCTTCCGCCGTTAATATGCCCGAACGGCTTGCGGCAATTTGTCCGATGAACGGGCTGAAGTCTTCATAGCGGCCGACGGGCAGGGCGCGGGCGAAGTCGCCGTAGTCTTTCAGTTCGGCAAAACGGTGTTCCCTGCCGAAGGCGCAATCGCGGTTGCGGTGCAGAATATCGGCCAAAACGGCCTGCTGCGTCTGCTTCGGCTGTGCTAAGGCCGTCTGAAAACGGGTGAGGGCTGCGGTAAGTCCGGTGAAAGGCGGCATGCGGAAGTCCTCCGTTGCAAGATAAAGCGCAAGCCTACCGTATTTGAAGGCCGTCTGAAAAGGGAAGATGAAGGGCGTACCAGGGTATTTAAAATTAAAAGTTTTTAAATTCAGTTTATTATAATTTTCCGGCCATTCATGGCTTGCGGAATCGGCGTAAATTTGATTTAATGCGCGCTTTGCTGAACGGCAAAAGGGTGATTAGCTCAGTTGGTAGAGCGTCTGCC
>NZ_KV790788.1:0-31255 GCF_001807735.1 Neisseria sp. HMSC31F04
CTGCTGGGGAAAAGAAATTTTGCAAAGGTCTCGGGTAATCAAAGTATCCCATGTTCTGCCGCAAGGGCAAACGCACCGTCCAGCGCGGTTTGCATATCCTGCGGCAGCGTGGCGCGGATGCGGGCGGTATAGGCATCGCGGCAGAGTGCCAAATCCATGCTCGGGCGTTTGTGTTCGATGCCGTATTGCAGGTTTAGCAGAACGGCGGCCGTATAGGCATGCGGGTGGCCGTGCGGTTCGAACATGGCGTAATCCAGCAGCTCGGTCAGGCCGAAATTCATTTGTGCGGGAAGCAGACGGGCGTTTTGCTGTTCGAATACCGTTTTTAATGCTGCAAAATTCTGCACCCGCACTTTTTCGTCCAACGATAATGCGGCCAATGCGGGCAAAGCCGAACGGCCATGCTCGGACAGCCAGGCAAACAGCGGCGGCGGATCATTCGGATGCGGATGCTTCATAACGGGCGGTCTGCTTTGCGGCGCGGCAGGCGGTTGCCTAACGGGTGTGGGTATGGCCGACGCTGACGCCGCCTTTGATTTCGCCGTATAACTCATTGCCGCCGTTAGAATGATGGGCGGCGCAGGCGGCCAATATGGCGGCAGCGGCAATCGCGAGAACAATTTTTTTCATATGAATCCCTTTGGATGGCTTGGTTTTCAGACGGCCCTTGGGTATTTCGACCCGTCAGCCGCCGCATTATATCGAAAACCGCCGTTACGGCGGATTTTTCAGACGGCCTGATGCGGTTTGGGCTACAATACACGGTTTTCCCCACCTGTCAGCATCATGAAAGAACACAAAGCCAGAAAACGCTTCGGGCAGAATTTTTTGCAGGATACGCGCATCATTGCCGATATTGTCAATGCCGTGCGCCCGCAGGCCGAAGATGTCGTGATTGAAATCGGCCCGGGTTTGGCAGCGATAACCGAACCTTTGGCGAAAAAGCTGAACTGCCTGCACGTTATCGAAATCGACCGCGACATCGTAGGCCGTCTGAAAACGCTGCCGTTTGCGGATAAGCTCGTGATTCATGAAGGCGATGTCTTGCAGTTTGATTTCAACAGTATCGCGGGCAAAAAGAAAATCGTCGGCAACCTGCCATACAACATTTCCACGCCGCTTTTGTTCAAGCTGGCGGAAGTGGCGGACGATGTCGTTGATATGCACTTTATGCTGCAAAAAGAAGTGGTCGAACGCATGGTTGCCGCACCGAAAAGCAACGACTACGGCCGCTTGGGTGTGATGCTGCAATATTTTTTCGATATGGAGCTGCTGATTGACGTGCCGCCCGAATCGTTCGACCCTGCGCCGAAAGTGGATTCGGCGGTGGTGCGCATGATTCCGGTGAAATACCGCATCGGCAAGGCGGACGATTTCGAGCATTTCGCCAAACTGGTGAAACTCGCCTTCCACCAACGCCGCAAAACCATACGCAACAATCTGAAAGAACAGGCCGGCGACGAGGATTTACAGGCAGTCGGTATCAGCCCGCAAGACCGCGCCGAACACATCGCGCCGGAAAAATATGTGGAACTGAGCAATTATTTGGTCCGTAAGGCCGTCTGAAAGAAATAAACATGATTAAATTCAAAAACGTCAATAAATTCTTTAAAGACCTGCACGTGGTCAATAATGTCAATTTGGAAATCGGGCAGGGCGAAGTGGTGGTGATTTGCGGGCCTTCGGGTAGCGGCAAATCGACTTTGATCCGCACGGTAAACCAACTCGAAAGCATCCAAAGCGGTGAAATTTGGGTGGACGGCATCAATGTGGCCGACCCGCAGACCGATTTGAACAAGGTACGCACCGAAGTCGGTTTCGTGTTTCAGCATTTCAACCTTTATCCCCATTTGAGCGTGTTGGAAAACATTATCCTGTCGCCCGTGGTGGTGAAAAAGCAGCGGCGGGAGGATGTGATTCCCAAGGCGTTGCACCTGTTGGAACGCGTCGGTTTGTCCCACAAGAAAGATGCCCTGCCGGGAGAGTTGTCCGGCGGGCAGCAGCAGCGTGTGGCGATTGCGCGCGGGCTGGCGATGGAGCCGCGCGTGATGCTGTTTGACGAGCCGACTTCCGCACTCGACCCGGAAATGGTCGGCGAAGTGTTGAAGGTAATGAAGGATTTGGCGCAAAGCGGGATGACCATGATGTGCGTAACCCACGAAATGGGCTTTGCCCGCGAGGTGGCCGACCGGGTGATTTTTGTCGATCACGGCCAAATTGTCGAAGACGCGCCGCCGGAAGAGTTCTTTACCCGGCCGAAAAGCGAGCGGGCGAAGCAGTTCCTCGCGCAAGTGATGCACTAATCGGGTGGCGGTCAGGCCGTCTGAAGACGTTTCGGTTTTGTCGGAATGTTTTCAGACGGCCTTTTTGCGGATGACGGGTTATTGCCGTTCCAGCCAGTCGTCCCGCGTTTGTTTCGCTTCGGCAAAATAGCGGTAGAGGCCGTCTGAATCGCCGTTGCGGAGCAGGCTTGCGATTTTTTCCAGCTGGCGTTGTTGGCCTTCGAGCAGTTTCAGCAGGCTGTCGCGGTTGGCAAAGCAGATGTCCGTCCAGATGGCGGGGTGGCTGGAGGCGATGCGGGTGAAGTCGCGGAAGCCGGTGGCGGCGAAATCGAGATAGGTTGCGCCGTCGGCATGGTCGAGGATTTGGTGGACGTAGGCAAAGGCCAGTATGTGCGGCAGGTGGGATACGGCGGCGAAGACGGCATCGTGTTCCTGTGCGCTCATGCGGAAGATTTGTGCGCCGACCGCTTGCCATAATCTGCCGACGAGTGCTTCCGCTTCGGGATTTTGCGTTTCGTGCGGGCAGAGAATCAGTTTTTTGTCTTGATAGAGGCCGAATTGCGCCGCCAGCGCGCCGCTGCGGTCGGAACCGGCAATCGGGTGGGCGGCCACGCATTGCGGCAGGTGTTGCGGCAGGTGTTCGGCGAAGGCGGCCAGTGCGGATTGTTTGGTGCTGCCGACATCGCTGACGACGGTGTCGGGCTGTAAAAACGGCGCGATGGTGCGGCAGATGTTGCCGAGTGTGGAGACCGGCGTGGCAATCAGCACCAAATCGACCGCCGCGATGTGTTCGGCTTGGATGCCGACGGCTGCGCTGTCGATGACTTTCCGTTCCAGTGCGCGCTCAAGGTTGCTTTCGTTTACATCGATGCCTGTTACGTGGCGCACCAAGCCCAGCCGTTTCAGGTCGAGGACGAACGAGCCGCCGATCAGGCCGACGCCGATCAGGGTGATTTGGTTGAGGATGGGCGGGTTCATAAGGGTGGATGTAAAGGTGTGGAAGGAGGCCGTCTGAAAATACGGCGGGCGTGTTTTTCAGACGGCTTGAATCTTAACCGAGCGCAGTCTGCCGCTGCAAGCGCGGAGCCGTTTAATCGAAGCGTTTGCAGCGGATGTCGCGGTCTTCGCAGAACATGGCCGAGGTTTCGGCGTTGCAGGCGCGGCGGACTTTGCCGCGTGCCAGGCCTTCGTTGTTGTCGGCGGCTTCGAAGGTTTTTCGGAAGGGGGTAACGCTGCATACGTAAACCGAACGGTTCGGGCGGTATGCCGTGTTGCCGTTGCGCTCCAATACGGCGATGCGGTGTTCCAAATCGGCGATTCGCGCTTCCAATGCGGCGATGCGCCCTTCATCGGATGCGGCCGAGGATGTGGCGGCAGCGGCGGTTAGGCAGAGGGTGAGGATGAGTTTTTTCATGGTTTTGTCCTGAGGCGGTTGATATGTTTGACTTTCGTTGCGTCGTCATTATGCTTTGGTATCAAGGGCTTGATACCCCAAGGTGCGGGACGGCAGGAAAATCGGTTTTGCATGCGTGCCTGCGGTTTGCCGTTTTGTATCGAGAATGAGGTGGGGCGGCCGGGCAGGGTGTTTTCAGACGGCATTGTACCGCGAAATGAAAAACGACAATCTGCACACGCAATCAAACTGTTAAGGCCGCCTGAAAACCTGTTTTCCGGTTTTCAGACGGCCTTATGCTTTTAACGCAGGCGTTTAGTTTTTATCCAGATCGACCAGTTTGTTTTTGGCAATCCAAGGCATCATGGAACGCAGTTGCGCACCGACTTTTTCGATTTGGTGGTCGGCATTCAAGCGGCGGCGTGCGGTCATACTGGCGTAGTTGGTTGCGCCTTCTTGGATGAACATTTTGGCGTATTCGCCGCTTTGGATACGGTACAGGGCTTTTTTCATCGCTTCTTTGGTAGCAGGCGTGATGACTTCGGGGCCGGTAACGTATTCGCCGTATTCCGCGTTGTTGGAAATGGAGTAGTTCATGTTGGCGATGCCGCCTTCGTACATCAAGTCTACGATCAGTTTCAGCTCGTGCAGACATTCGAAGTAAGCCATTTCAGGTGCGTAACCGGCTTCAACCAGGGTTTCAAAGCCGCATTTCACCAGCTCGACCGCGCCGCCGCACAATACGGCTTGTTCGCCGAAGAGGTCGGTTTCGGTTTCTTCGCGGAAGTTGGTTTCAATCACGCCGCCTTTGGTGCCGCCGTTGGCTGCTGCGTAAGACAGGGCGATGTCGCGGGCTTTGCCGCTTTTATCTTGGTAAACGGCGATCAGTGAAGGTACGCCGCCGCCTTTCAGGAATTCGCTGCGCACGGTGTGACCCGGGCCTTTGGGGGCGACCATAATCACGTCCAAATCGGCACGCGGTACGATTTGGTTGTAGTGAACGTTGAAGCCGTGTGCGAAAGCGAGTGCGGCGCCTTGTTTCAGGTTGGGCTCGATTTCGTTTTTGTACACGACGGGTTGGTTTTCGTCGGGCAGCAGAATCATTACTACGTCTGCTTTTTTGGTGGCATCGGCCACGGACAATACTTCAAAACCGGCCGCTTCGGCTTTTTTCCAAGAACCGCCTTGGCGCAGGCCGACGATTACGTTTACGCCTGAATCTTTCAGGTTGGCCGCGTGGGCGTGGCCTTGTGAGCCGTAGCCGATGATGGCGACGGTTTTGCCTTTGATCAGGGACAGGTCGGCGTCTTTATCGTAATAAACTTGCATTGTTTTTTCCTTAATTTGATTAAAAGTAAATCGGTTGGAGGGAGAATCAGTTGCCGTTGTCGGACACGTCTTTCATCAGGACGATGTCTACGGCTTCGGTTTTGCCGTCGATGGCTTTCAGGAAGTTTTGGAAATGGACGCTGGCGTTGTGGCTGTCCACGGCGGCCTGGTCTTTCCAGTTTTCAAAGAAAACGAAGCGGTTCGGGTTTTGCAGGTCTTGGTGCAAATCGTAGCGCAGGTTGCCGCCTTCTTTGCGGCTTTCGCCGACCAGTGCGGTGAACACGTCCAGCAGTTCGGCTCTGTGTTCGGCCTTGACGGCAACGATTGCGGTAATTTTGATGTTACTCATGCTGTTTTCCTTTCGGTTTGGCTTTTCAGACGGCCTTTGAAGCGTTACAGGCCGTCTGAAAGCCAAAAACTCAAATTTTCAAAATCCGTTCGCCGCGCCCGATGCCTGCCGCGCCGGTGCGCACCGTTTCCAAAATCAGCGGCTTGCCAACGGTTTCCAAGAAGGAATCGAGTTTGTCGGTCGTGCCGGTTACTTCGACGGTATAGCTCTTGTCGGTAACGTCGACCACATGGCCGCGGTAAATATCGGCCAGGCGCAGGATTTCGTCGCGGTCCTTGCCTACGGCGCGGACTTTTACCAGCATCAGTTCGCGTTCGACAAAGCGGCTTTCGTTTAAATCGACCACTTTGACCACTTCAATCAATTTGTTGAGTTGTTTGGTGATTTGCTCGATAACCACATCGTCGCCGTGGGTAACGATGGTCATGCGCGAGAGGGTTTTGTCTTCGGTTGCCGATACCGACAGCGAGTCGATATTGTAGCCGCGCGCCGAAAACAGGCCGACCACGCGGCTCATCGCGCCCGATTCGTTTTCCATCAAAACGGATAGGATATGTCTCATGGCACGCTCCTTGTATCGTAATCGCGGTCGTTCACATCATTGACATCGCTGTCGGCCTTGGTTTCGCGCATGTGCAGCGGCAGCACCATCTCGTCCAAACCCTTGCCGTTGCCGACCATCGGGAAAACATTTTGTTTTTTGTCCGTGATGAAGTCCAAGAACACACAGCGGTCTTTCATGGCCAAGGCTTCGCGCAGTGCGCCTTCCACGTCGGACGGCTTCTCGATACGCATGCCGACATGGCCGTAGGCTTCGGCCAGTTTCACAAAATCAGGCAGCGAGTCGAAATAGGTTTCCGATTCGCGTTCGCCGTAATAAAGCTCCTGCCACTGGCGCACCATGCCCAGATAACCGTTGTTCAGACAGATGATTTTTACCGGCAGGCGGTATTGGAAGCAGGTGCTTAATTCTTGGATATTCATCTGAATCGAGCCTTCGCCGGTAATGCAGCATACATCTTTGGACGGGTCGGCCAAATACGCGCCCATCGCATAGGGCAGGCCCACTCCCATCGTGCCCTGACCGCCCGAATTGAGCCACTGGCGCGGCCGTTTGAACGGATAAAATTGGGCGGCAAACATTTGGTGCTGGCCGACGTCGGACGTGATAATCGCATCATTGTCCGTCAATTCGGCCAAAGTTTTAACTACCATTTGCGGCAGAATGATATTGTCGGCCGCCTGCGGCAGGCGCAGACAATCGCGCGCGCGCCAGCTTTCCAGGCTATGCCACCATTTTTCCAAATGCTGGCTGTTTACCTGAAGATTTTGGCTTTTCCAAATCGTCGCCATCTCGCGTAAAACATTCTTCACGTCGCCGACAATCGGTACATCGGCGCGGACGCGTTTCGAAATACTGGACGGGTCGATGTCGATATGGATGATTTTTTTCGGTTTTTCCAAAAACTTGGTGGGAACGGAAACCACACGGTCGTCAAAACGCGCCCCGACTGCCAAAACCACATCGGCATTGTGCATGGCCAGATTGGCTTCGTAAGTGCCGTGCATGCCCAGCATGCCCAAATACTGTCTGTCATCGGACGGATACGCGCCCAAGCCCATCAGCGTCGCGGTACAGGGCAGGCCGGCGAGTTTGACAAACTCCGTCAGCTCGTCGGCAGCATTACCCAAAACCACGCCTCCGCCGAAATACACTAAAGGCCGTTTCGCTGCCGCCAGCATTTGTACGGCCTTCTTAATTTGACCGATGTGTCCGTTGAGAACCGGCTGGTAGGAGCGGATAAAAATGTCTTCCTGAGGATAGCTGAACTTGGCCATAGACTGGGTAACATCTTTGGCGATGTCGATAACCACCGGGCCGGGCCGGCCGCTGCGGGCAATTTGGAAGGCTTTTTTTACCGTAGTGGTCAAATCATCGATATTCTTGACCAGGAAATTATGCTTCACACACGGCCGCGATACGCCGACCATATCGATTTCCTGAAACGCATCCGTGCCGATGGCGGGCGAGCCGACCTGGCCGGAAATCACCACCAGCGGAATCGAATCGGAATAGGCTGTGGCGATACCGGTGAGCGCGTTGGTTGCGCCGGGCCCCGAAGTCACCAAAGCCACGCCGACCTTGCCGCTGACACGGGCATAGGCATCGGCCGCATGTACCGCAGCTTGTTCGTGCCTTACCAGGATGTGTTTGAATTTGTTGAGTTGGAAAAGCGCGTCGTAGATTTCGAGTACCGCGCCGCCGGGATAGCCGAAAACGTATTCGACGTTTTCCGCCTTCAGACTTTGCACAAGAATTTGTGCACCGGATAGTTGCATGATTGCCTCTTTAATTCTGCCTGTAAGGCGATAATAAACCCGTGCTTCGCGATGCAACGGTAATGCCGGTTTTCCGGACGGCGGTTTATGGTACGCGAACGGATGAGCCGGCGACAGCTTGCGGGTTTCAGAATCGCGCTTAGAGCGCAAAGTGTTTAAAAAAGTAAAGAGCGCATAAGATAACGCAAACTTGGGTAACAGGCAAGCACTGATTGTGTGGCGGAGGCTGTCTTGAAATAATAGGAAAACAACAGGCCGTCTGAAAAAAAATTCAGACGGCCTGTTGGGAATTGGCGCACCCGACTGGGATCGAACCAGCGACCTTCAGCTTCGGAGGCTGACACTCTTCCAACTGAGCTACGGGTACAAAGTCTCGGCATTATCCCATATTTCGGCTGTTTCACAAAATCAATCTTTATGGTTTCGGCAACTTGTTGTCGAAGCATCGAAATTTAATCGGGTTTATTCTGTATGGCCTGCGCGGATATTTCCTATTTTTTTGAGATAGGCCAAAATTTAGAGATTGGAAAGACGGAACGGATTCAGTATAATCCGCAAATTATTGTTAATTGATATTAACACCACATAAAATTCAATTTCCTCATCACTAAACAAAAAACGGCGAGGCTTATAAATATGAACCATCCTACCAACCAAAATGCCCGCGGTTCCGCCCTAACCACGCTGATCGGCGGCATCGTCATTCTGTTGGCTACCCTTTATTTTTTGGTCAAATTGGCCAGCAGCGGCTATCACGGAACGGTTGAAGAAACCACCGATGCCGCCACGCAAACGCGGATTCAGCCGCAAGGTTCCATTGTCGAGGGTGACGGTGTTCCCGTCGGCGAGCGTAAAGGCGACAAAATCTTCGCTAAAGTTTGTTACCAGTGCCATGCTGCCGACAGCTCGACGGCAGGTTCCCCGAAAATCACGCACAATGCCGATTGGGCTCCCCGCCTGGCCCAAGGGTTCGACACCTTGTTCAATCATGCTTTGAACGGCTTTAACGCCATGCCGGCAAAAGGCGGTCAATCCGACCTGACCGAACTGGAGTTGAAGCGCGCGATTGTTTATATGGCTAATCAATCCGGCGGTAATCTGCCTGATCCTGACAAAGCGCCTGCCCCAACCGAATCGGCTGCTTCAGGTGCCGCGTCCGAGGCCGCCGCATCCGGTACTGCGCCGGCTGCCGGAAAATCCGAAGCTGCCGCTCCTGCCGAAGGTGGAAATGGCGATGTGATGGCAACCGGTAAAAAAGTGTTTGACGGCTTGTGCTTCGGCTGCCATGGCGCCAATTCGGCCATTCCGAATACGCCGCGTCTGACTCATAAAGACGAATGGGCTCCGCGCATCAAAAAAGGCAAAGATACCTTGTTTAAGCATGCTCTCGAAGGTTTCCAAGATAAAGGCATGATGCCGGCCAAAGGCGGAAATACCGAATTGAGCGATGATGAGGTAAAAGCTGCCGTTATCTATATGGTGAACGAATCCGGCGGCAAATTCTAAAAAAGCGATAATAAAAGGGTATGCAAAAACTGCATGCCCTTTTTTGTCGGCCGGCACATATTGCATTAGGATTTGATGCTTGCGATTCATATTGGGGTCGGAAAAATTTTCAAAGTTCCAGTTTTATAGTGGATTATGGAAAGGCCGTCTGAATGCCGAATCTGGTTTTCAGACGGCCTTTCCTTTGTTTGCCGGTTCTGCCGCAGGCGGCAAAGCGCGTTACAATACGGGCTGTCCTCAATCGTCAGCCCATCATTATTTTTCAGACGGCCTCAATCATGACACACACTTTTACAAGTCAAACCGATTCGGCATCGAGCAGCCAACTCTATATCGGCATTATGTCCGGCACTAGCATGGACGGCGCGGATGCTGTGTTAATCCGTATGGACGGCGGCCGCTGGCTGGGTGCGGAAGCGCACAGTTTTTTACCGTATTCTGGCCGTCTGAAAAGCGAACTGCTGGCCTTGCAGGATAGCGGCGGGGACGAATTGCACCGCAGCAGGATATTGGCGCAACAGTTAAGCCTCCTGTATGCCGATACTGTGAAGCAACTGCTGGAACGGCAAGGCTTGCGGCCGTCTGATATTGCCGCAGTCGGCTGCCACGGGCAAACCGTGCGCCATGCGCCGGAGCACGGTTACAGCATCCAGCTTGCCGACTTGCCGTTGCTGGCCGAGCTGACGGGAATTTTTACCGTCGGCGACTTCCGCAGCCGCGATTTGGCGGCGGGAGGGCAGGGTGCGCCGCTGGTGCCGGCGTTTCATCAGGCATTATTTGCCGCGCCCGACGAAACCCGCGTGCTGCTCAATATCGGCGGTATCGCCAACATCAGCGTACTGCCGCCGGACGCGCCGGCTTTCGGTTTCGATACCGGGCCGGGCAATATGCTGATGGACGCATGGACGCAGAAAATTTGGCAGAAGCCGTACGACGAAGACGGCCGTTTGGCCGCGCAGGGCAGGGTGCTGCCGCCATTGCTGGAAAACCTGCTTTGCCATGACTATTTTTCCCGACCGCAGCCCAAAAGTACCGGCCGCGAATTGTTCGCCCTGCCGTATTTGGCCGAACGGCTTTCCGGCGGGGAAAATCCGCACGATGTTTTGCGCACGCTAACCGCCTTTACCGCCGAAACCGCCGCTGCCGAAATCCGCCGTGCCGCGCCGGAGTGCCGACGGGTTTACGTTTGCGGCGGCGGTATCCGCAACCCCCTGCTGACGGCGGATTTGGCGGAACGCCTGTCGCAATGCGAAATACTCGGTACGGCGGCACTCAATCTTGATCCGCAGTGGGTGGAGGCCGCCGCCTTCGGCTGGCTGGCCGCCTGCTGGGTCAACCGCATCCCGTCCAACCCGCGCCGAGCCACAGGTGCGCGGCACGACTGCATCCTCGGTTGCGGCCATTTTGCCTGACCCGTCATTCAGGCCGTCTGAAAATACTATATAATTCCGCGTTTTTACCGCCGTCCCTGTTTTCAGACGGCCTATTCGAATAATCTTGAAGTTTTTATGAGCAGCAAACCCGAACCCCCAAAAAGCACACGCAAAACCACAGGCACGCGCCGCCGGACGCCGGCAGAAAAGAAAAAGCAGGACGACGGAAAAAGCGGGCGCGGCACGGGCGTAGTCAGCAACGAAACCCTGCGCCGCCGTTCCGAGCACATTGCCAATTTAATCGGCGATACCTTTTGGCTGTTCGGCCTGATGGTAACCATCTATTTCGCCATCACGCTGGCCAGTTTCGATATGAACGACCCCGCATGGTCGCGCAGCGTGATTGCCGACGAGTCCATCCACAATCTCGGCGGCCTGTTTGGCGCGTATTTTGCCGACGTCGGTTATTACCTGTTCGGATTGTCGGTGTGGTGGCTGGTGTTGGCCGCGCTGGTGTGGCTGTGGAAAAGTTTCCGCCCGCTGCGTTCGCCCGACAGTCGTCCGTACAGTGTGAAACTGGCCGTGGCGGGGCTGACGGTGCTGCTTTTGGGCAGCCCGGTTTTGGAATATGCCTTGTGGCAGCAACAACTCGGCGATTCCCTGCCCACCGGGGCGGGCGGTCTGGCAGGTTTGCTGATTGGCAGTATTTTCAGCCATCTGCTCGGCAACGGCGGCAGTTTCTTGGTGATGCTGGTCATCGTATTGCTGGCTTTTTCCTTTGTCGCGCAGATTTCCTGGCTGGATATGCTGGAAAACATCGGCAGCAGGCTGGAATGGCTGTGGGAAAAAATCACCCGCCGCCATTCGCCCTACATCAAAGACCTGCCTGATGCAAAAACCACGCGGCGCATGGTGAAAGAAGCGGAAACCATCATGGCCGAACCATTGGACAAGCACGTTGCCGCCAGCAGCAACCGAAAAACCGTGGCGTTGGAAGTAACCCCGCCCGTTCCCGTTCAGACGGCCTTGTTCGACAGCAAGGGCGAAGCGGTCGAAACACCGCCGACGGGCGAATATGTCAAACCCGCGCTCGGCCTGTTGAGCAATCCGAAAGGCGAGGCATTGCCGATTGATCCCGACAAACTGCAACAAACGGCCGAACGCATCGAAAGCAAATTGGCCGAGTTCGGTATTGAAGTTCAGGTGGTTTCCGCCACTTCCGGCCCGGTCATCACGCGCTATGAAATTGAGCCGGCGCAGGGCGTGAAGGGCAGTCAGATTGTGAATCTGGCCAAAGATTTGGCACGTTCGATGTCGTTGCAGTCGGTGCGTATTGTCGAGACCATCGCGGGCAAAAACACCATGGGCATCGAGTTGCCGAACGACCGCCGTCAGGAAGTTACCTTGCGCGAAATTCTGGCCGCCCCCGTGTTTGCAGAAGCCAAATCCAAGCTCACCGTCGCCCTGGGCAAAGACATCGCGGGCGTGCCGGTGGTGGGCGATTTGGCCAAAATGCCGCACCTGCTGGTGGCGGGTATGACCGGGTCGGGCAAATCGGTGGGCGTGAACGGCATGATTATGTCCATGCTTTACAAAGCCACGCCCGACGAAGTGCGCTTTATCATGATCGACCCGAAAATGCTGGAGTTGTCGGTATACGACGGCATTCCGCACCTGCTTTGCCCGGTGGTAACCGATATGCGCGAAGCGGGGCAGGCCTTGAACTGGTGTGTGGCCGAAATGGAAAAACGCTACCGCCTGCTGTCGCATCTGGGCGTGCGCAATCTGGACGGTTACAACGAAAAAATCGCCAAAGCGGCTGAAGAAGGGCAGAAAATCCCCAATCCGTTCAGCCTGAACCCCGACGAGCCGGAACCGCTGGAAAAACTGCCGCTGATTGTGGTGGTGATTGACGAATTGGCCGACCTGATGATGACCGAGCGCAAGGCGGTCGAACAACAGATTGCCCGCCTGGCGCAAAAAGCCCGCGCCGCCGGCATCCACTTGATTATCGCCACCCAGCGGCCGAGTGTGGACGTGATTACCGGCCTGATTAAGGCCAACATCCCGACGCGCATGGCCTTTACCGTGCAGAGTAAAATCGACAGCCGCACCATCCTCGATCAAATGGGCGCGGAAGACCTGTTGAAATACGGCGACCTGCTGTTCCTCCAGCCCGGCAATGCCGAGCCGACCCGTCTGCAGGGTGCGTTTGTATCCGACCACGAAGTGCATGAAGTCGTCTCCCACATCAAACGGCAGGCACCGGCAGATTATGTCGAAGGCCTGCTGTCGGGCGAAGCGGCGATGGAAACCGTCAATGCGGTCAATCCGAACGCGGGTGCGGACGAACTGTTCGACCAGGCCGTCGCTTTTGTCATCGAAACGCGCAAAACCTCGATTTCCTCGCTGCAACGCCACCTGAAAATCGGCTACAACCGCGCCGCCAATATGATGGATGCCTTGGAAGAAGCGGGCGTGGTGTCCCCCGCCGATGTCGGCGGCAGCCGCAAGGTGCTGGCGCGGAAAGATGATTTATAGTTTTCAGACGGCCTCCGATGCTTGAGGCCGTCTGAAAAGCAGATACGGAGAGGCGATGGAAAGAAACAGCTTGAAGTCTGTTGTGATGACAGTTATTTCCTGTTCCGCCACTTTGGCAGGCATTGCTTTCTTCCTCGGCATAACCACGATACCGGGTTCGGCCTATATGCTGGTTTTCGCCTTGCCCCTGTTGTTTGCCGTCCGCCTGTCCGCATCAAGGTCGGCCCGGCAACGGTCGGAGGCGGCACGGAAAGAACGGCTCAGAAATATTGTTTGGATACTCGCGGCCGCTTTGTCGGTGGGGATAAATATCTTCAACTATTACCATGCGCGGCACGAAATGGCCGTTTCGGCTGCCGCTTTCGGGCAATATTATGCACGGCACGGACGTTATCCCGAAACGTTGGCCGCAGCGGGTTTGGGCGGGAAAATATCCTGCCTGCGTTATCATTGGATAGACGGCAAACCGCTGTTGTTGTGCAAAGACCCGCTGTTGCTGTTCGAGCACTACCAATACGATTTCCAACACCGCCGCTGGCTCGAAGACAACGGAGAGCCCGTGGCCGACCAACCGGAGGACGAAACATGAAAAAACACCTGCTTGCCGCCCTGATTCTGCTGCCGCTGACACTCTCTGCCGCGCCCGCATCTGCCGCAGGCGAACCGGCGGATCAGGCACGGCTGATTAACCTGTTCGACATGGCCGAATTGAGCGGTATTCTGCACAAAGAGGCGATGGAATGCGGCATCAGCCGTCAGGACGACCCCTTCTACGCACCGGGCGGCAAACTGCACACCGCCTTGCTGAAAAGCATCAAACAGACGGCGGCCAAACTCAAACTCGATATGAACGACAACGACATCCAAATCATCACCGCCCGCGCCTACGCGCAAGGCAAAGGCAAGAAAGAACGCCTGTTTGCCGAAACGGGCGGTTGCAGCGATGCCGCCAAAGCAAAAATCAAAGAAACACAGCAATGGCTGCTGGACAGCGTGCAGGCCTTGCAAACCCGTTAAACCCGAATAAGGCTTTCAGACGGCCTATAATAGGGAGGCCGTCTGAAACCATGCTTCCGAGCGATAAAACATGAGTAATCCGAAAACCGCCCGATCTGTTGGGCTGATAGCGGTAATGCTGGTGCTGGCTGCCTGCAACGGCCAACCTCAGCCCGAACTGAGTGCGTCCGAAATTCAGGCGCAGGAAGCGGCCACCGTTATCGAAGAAGACGGCAAAGACTACACTGCGCCGGCCGATGTGCCGGAAGACGATGCGTCTGCCGCATCGGCCGAACAGACAACCGCCGCTTCTGCCGCTTCCACCGCATCGTCGGAAGGCCAACCCTAAACCCAACTCCGCCTGCCGCATAACAGGCCGTCTGAAAGGAAAAACGTGACCCGTTTCCAGACCGAACCCGCCCTGCCGCATGACCGGCAGCCGCAAACCGCCGTCCTCCTCATTAACCTCGGCACACCGTCCGCACCCACTGCGGAAGCCGTCCGCCCCTTCCTGCGCGATTTCCTGTCCGACCAGCGCGTCGTCGAACTCAAGCCCGCCCTGTGGCAGCCCATATTGCGCGGCGCAATTTTGCCTTTCCGCGCCAAAAGCAGCGCGGCAAATTACAAAAAAATCTGGCTGAAGGAAGGCTCGCCGCTCTACATTTACAGCCGCCGCCAGGCCGATGCCTTGGCGCAACGCCTGCCCGGCGTGTTGGTGCGTCCGGCCATGACATACGGCCTGCCCGGCGTGGCCGACACCATGGCCGAACTCAAAGCGCAGGGCGTTACCCGGATTTTGGCCGTCCCGCTTTATCCGCAATACGCGTCCTCCAGCAGCGGCGCGGCATTGGACCAAGTGTTCCGCGCCATGTTGCGCCAGCGCAACCAAGTCGGGCTGCGTACCGTCCGCAGCTTCTATAACCATCCCGCCTACATCGAGGCACTGCGCCAACAGGTTTCCGCCTATTGGCAGCAGCACGGCAGGGGAGGGCACTTGATGATGAGTTTTCACGGCATCCCGCAGGCGCATCACGACGCGGGCGACCCCTATCCCGACGAATGCGGCGAAACCGCCCGCCTGCTTGCCGCCGCACTCGGTTTGGACAAGCAAGAATATACCGTCTCCTTCCAAAGCCGCTTCGGGCGCGGACGCTGGCTGGAACCGAGCACGCAAGACCTTTTCATCAGCCTACCGAAAAACGGCACCGACCGGTTGGACGTTATCTGTCCCGCCTTCGTCAGCGACTGTTTGGAAACCATGGAGGAAATCGCCATTGCCGGACGTGAAACTTTTCATGCCGCAGGCGGGCGCGAATTCCGCTACATTCCCTGTCTGAACGACAATCCGGCTTGGATAGACGCTTTGGAAACTTTGGTCAGGGAAGAAGCCGCCGGCTGGCTGTAAGGCATAAAAAAGGCCGTCTGAAAACCTTGCAACGGGTTTTCAGACGGCCTTTGTTATTGGCCGAACGGATTTTTACATGCGCTCAATCATCGCTTTGCCGAAGGCGGAGCAGGAAACTTCGTTGGCACCGTCCATCAGGCGGGCAAAGTCGTAGGTTACCTGTTTGTCGCCGATGGCTTTTTCCATCGCTTCGATTACCAAGTCGGCCGCTTCTTTCCAGCCCAAGTGCCGCAGCATCATTTCTGCCGACAGAATCAGCGAACCGGGGTTCACTTTGTCTTGTCCGGCATACTTCGGCGCGGTGCCGTGGGTGGCTTCGAAAATGGCGTATTCGTCGGAAATGTTCGCGCCCGGGGCGATGCCGATGCCGCCGACTTGTGCCGCCAGCGCGTCGGAAATGTAGTCGCCGTTCAGGTTGAGGGTGGCGATGACGCTGTATTCGGCGGGACGCAGCAGGATTTGCTGCAGGAAGGCGTCGGCAATCGCATCTTTAACGATGATGTCTTTGCCGGTTTTCGGGTTTTTGAATTTGCACCACGGGCCGCCGTCGATCGGCTCTGCGCCGAATTCTTTTTGCGCCAGTTCATAGCCCCAGTCGCGGAAGCCGCCCTCGGTGAATTTCATGATGTTGCCTTTGTGCACCAGGGTAACGCTCGGTTTGTCGTTGTCGATGGCGTAGCGGATGGCGGCGCGAACCAGGCGTTGCGTACCTTGTTTGGAAACGGGTTTGATGCCGATGCCCGAGGTTTCGGGGAAGCGGATTTTCTTCACGCCCATTTCGTTTTGCAGGAAGTCGATGACTTTTTTGCAGTTTTCGCTTTCGGCTTCCCATTCGATGCCGGCATAAATGTCTTCGGTGTTTTCACGGAAGATTACCATGTCGGTTTTGCTCGGGTCTTTCAGCGGCGAGGGCACGCCGTTGAAGTAGCGCACGGGGCGCACGCATTGGTAGAGGTCGAGTTCTTGGCGCAGCGCGACGTTGAGCGAGCGGATGCCGCCGCCCACGGGCGTGGTCATCGGGCCTTTGATGGATACGGAATACTCTTTCAGTGTGTCCAAGGTTTCCTGCGGCAGCCAAACGTTGTCGCCGTACACTTTGGTGGCTTTCTCGCCGGCATACACTTCCATCCAGTGGATTTTTTTCTCGCCACCATAAGCCTTGGCAACCGCCGCGTCGATTACGTCGATCATGACGGGCGTGATGTCCACGCCGATGCCGTCGCCCTCGATGAAGGGGATAATCGGATTGTTGGGAACGGCCTGGCCCGGAATGATTTTTTTGCCTTCCGCCGGTACTTTGATATGACTCATGGTGTCTCCTAAAACAGTTGATCATTTTCTTTTGAAACGCATATCGGCACGGATACGCGTGCCGTGCGATTATGCTTGATTTGGTAAACTTTTGCTAGGGCGCGCCAACAATTACTTGTTACCATACGCCCTTCGAATCATATCTGTTTAAAGGAAACAAAAATGGCTTTTCAAGACAATCTGGCCGTCATGCCCGACATTTCCCGCCTGAGCGGGCTGGACGTATGCGGTGAAAACGGCGGCGTCCTCCACCACATTCCGGCCGCGCCGGGCAAACTCGGTTCGTTAAAGCTGTATAACGCATTGGCCGAACGCTTCGACGGCATATTGGACGGCGAAGCGGCGGAGCAGGGCTTGGAATGGTTTGCCGAACATGTTGCCGACGCGCAGGCCAATCCCGGTAAACATCCGAACATCGACCTGCTGTTCAAAGTGAAAAACGAAGGTTTGAAATTGCGGCTCCGTCCGCTTGTTGCCGACTGACGATGCAGAGGCCGTCTGAAAAACGGAACGACGTTTTTTCAGACGGCCTCTTTTTTAGATTTGCAGACACCTGCCGCAATCGGCCGTAAGCCGTTTTCAGACGGCCTCTAATCATATGGATGGCGGCGGCAACACTTTAGGCCGTCTGAAAAACAAAACAGCCGGCTCATTTGCAGCAGCAGAGAATTGCCCGCCGCCGGCAAACGGCCTATAATGCCGCCTTTACAAATCTTCACAGCAAGCCGCACCGGATTTACGGCAGCGGCTTTGCCGTATCTGCACACATCAAGGAATCTGAATGTCCGCACCGAAATCCCCCACCACCGATTTGGTTTACCGCCTCGAAGACAAACCGCCGTTCGCCAATGCGCTGCTCAGCGCGGTAACGCACCTGCTGGCGATTTTCGTCCCCATGATTACCCCCGCCCTGATTGTCGGCGGCGCATTGAAACTGCCGTCTGAAATGACCGCCTATCTGGTGTCGATGGCGATGGTCGCTTCCGGCGTGGGCACTTATTTGCAGGTGAACCGCTTCGGGCCGGTCGGTTCGGGGCTGCTGTCCATCCAATCGGTGAACTTTTCTTTTGTCGGCGTGATGATTGCACTGGGCAGCGGCATGAAAGAGCAGGGCATGGACACCAACGCCATGATGTCCGCGCTTTTGGGCGTGGCCTTTGTCGGCGCGTTTCTGGTGGTCGGTTCGGCCTGGCTGCTGCCGTATCTGAAAAAAGTGATTACGCCCACCGTCAGCGGCGTGGTGGTGATGATGATTGGCCTGAGCCTGATTAGCGTGGCAATTACCGAATTCGGCGGCGGATTTGCCGCGTTGGGCAACGGCACCTTCGGTTCGATGCAGAACATCGGGTTGGCGGCGTTCGTGCTGCTCGTGGTGCTGGTGTTCAACTGCATGAAAAACCCGCTGCTGCGGATGAGCGGCATCGCCGTCGGCATGGTGGCGGGCTATATTGCCGCGCTGGTAATGGGCATGGTCGATTTCTCCGTGCTGCAAAACCTGCCTGCATTCACGCTGCCCGTGCCGTTCAAATACGGCTTTGAATTCCATTGGACGGCGTTTTTCGTGGCCGGACTGGTGTACCTGCTCAGCATTTTTGAAGCCGTGGGCGACTTGACCGCCACCGCCATGGTGTCCGGCGAAGACTACGAAGGCGAAGCGTTCAGACGGCGTTTGCGCGGCGGCGTGCTGGCCGACGGGCTGGTGTCCGTGATTGCCACCGCACTCGGCTCGCTGCCCCTGACCACCTTCGCGCAGAACAACGGCGTGATCCAGATGACCGGCGTCGCCTCTCGCCATGTCGGCAAATTCATCGCCGCCATTTTGGTGCTATTGGGGCTGTTCCCCGTCGTCGGCCGCGCCTTCACCACCATCCCCAGCCCCGTTATCGGCGGCGCGATGGTGCTGATGTTCGGCCTGATTACCGTGGCCGGCGTGCGCATCCTGATGAGCCACGGCATCAACCGCCGCGAAATGGTGATTGCCGCCACCTCCATCGGCCTCGGCCTCGGCGTGAGCTTCAAACCCGAAGTGTTCGGCCAACTGCCGCTGAAAGAGCTGTTCCAAAACCCCATCTGCATGGGCGGGCTGGCCGCGCTGCTGATGAACCTCGTGATGCCGGACGACAACGCAAGCCGCGTCTATCTCAGCGACGATTTGGAAGTGTAAACCCGTTTCAGACGGCCGGAACCGGCGGCGTTGTGCGTATAATGGCGGAGCGTGGCGACAGGAATGAAAAGCAGCCTGCACAATCTGTTTTCCTTGCAGAACCCTTAACCCGAACAGCCGCCCCGTCCTCTCTCCCGTGGGAGAGAGCAAGAGAGAGGGCAACGAGCCGCAAGGCTTGCCCCCGATAACAAAAATGAACCCGCCCGAAAAACTATTGACTGCCGACAACCCCGCCCTGCGCCAACGTGCCAAAGCCATGCGTCAAGAAATGAGTGAGGCGGAAGCGAAATTGTGGCAGCACCTGCGGGCAGGCCGTCTGAACGGCTATAAATTCCGCCGCCAGCAGCCGATTGGAAACTATATTGTTGATTTTATGTGCGTAACGCCCAAGCTGATTATCGAAGCAGACGGCGGACAGCACACAGAACAAGCCGCATACGACCACGCGCGGACGGCATATCTCAACAACCTGGGCTTTACCGTGCTGCGTTTTTGGAACCACGAAATTTTGCAGCAGACAAACGACGTACTGGCGGAAATCCTGCGCGTGTTACAGGAATTGGAAAAGCAGCCTGCACGGTAGCAGATGGCTGATTTTGATTGGATTTTGAAAATTATAGGATACAGGCTGCCTGAATTGAGCATTTATAAAGGTCGTCTGAAAAGTAAAAAGCAGCCTGCACAACCTGTTTTCCTTGCAGAACCCTTCATCCCAACAGCCACCCCGTCCTCTTTTCCCGGGGGAGAGAGCTAGAGAGAGGGCAACAAGCCGCAAGGCTTGTATTTTAGGAGATTTAGGTGTTGGGAAAGATTGCTGCCATTCGGGAGAATGCCCTCTCCCCAGCCCTCCCCCACGGGGGAGGGAGCAGATTGCAGCAGGTTTCACGGTTGCTGGCGATTTGAAAAGCAACTTGGGTTTGCAACCGTTGATTTAAGGTCGTCTGAAAAGCAAAAAACAGCCTGTACAACCTATTTTCCTTGCAGCCCCCTTAATTCTAACAGCCGCCCCGTCCTCTCTCCCGTGGGAGAGAGCAAGAGAGAGGGCAACGAGCCGCAAGGCTTGTATTTTGAGTGGTTGGAGTATTGGGAAAGGTTGCCGAAATTCGGAGAATGTCCTCTCCCCAGCCCTCCCCCACGGGGGAGGGAGCAGGTTGCAGTAGGCTTTACGGTTGCAGGCGGTTTGAAAAGCAACTTAGATTTACTGTCTTTGATTTCAGGTCGTCTGAAAAGCAAAAAAGCAGCCTACACAACCTGTTTTCCTTGCAGAACCCTTAATCGCAACAACCGCCCGTCCTCTCTCCCGTGGGAGAGAGCTAGAGAGAGGGCAACGAGCCGCAAGGCTTGTATTTGGGCGGTTAGGGTGTTGGGCAAGGTTGCTGAAATTCGGGGAATACCCTCTCCCCAGCCCTTCCCCACGGGGGAGGGAGTAGATTGCGGCAGATTCAAGCGTTGCAGGCCGTCTGAAAAAGAACGCCTGGAACATCAACGGAAGGAATTTTTCAGGTAGTCTTATCACAAGGCAGATGGAACAAACGCCGCGAGCGTTTTTTCAGACGACCTTTGAACCCATCGGTAGGGTGTGTGCCGCAAGGCACGCACGCGGTGGGTTGGGGTTGCAGGGAAATGGAGAACGCGTGCGTGCATACCGCACGCACTCTATATGCGGGTTACGGCTTGCCAATGTTTTAGATAATTAAACGGTTTGTATTGGGTTTCAACCCAATCTATACTTGCTTTATTGTTCATTTTTTATGAGTTAGGAGAATTTATTTATGGCGGGAATTTCGCATGAAGAAGCTAGTAAGTGGGCAACAAAAGAAACAATTGTCGGGGTTATGCTTGGATTATTTATCGGGGTTCCTGGAACGTGGGCAATACGAGATGGTTTATATCAAGACAACAAGGAAGACAAACGTGAATTGCAAAGCAAACTTGACACCTGTCAGGAACGAAAAATAGGATTAGCAAACTCAATACAGAACGATTATGTACGAAAAGAAGAGTTGAATCGCTGTCAGCAAGATTATGTTCAAAAATCAGATCAAAACCAAAGAATAAAAGATGAAAATATAAAACTTTTATCTCAATTGCAAAACAAAACCGCATGTTTACAAAGACAACAGCAATTACAGAAACAATTAAATGACATAAATAAAGAAATCCAATCTGGAGTTCCAATAGGATTTTCCCCGCGTTTACTTTCCGAACAAGAACGAAATGAACGAAAAGTCGAACGAGAACAACTTGTAGAACAGTTAAAGCAAATCAATTGTCAATAATTTCCAAAGAAAGACCCACCCATGCCCAAACGTACCGACCTAAAATCCATCCTTATCATCGGCGCCGGCCCTATCGTTATCGGTCAGGCCTGCGAATTTGACTATTCGGGCGCACAGGCCTGCAAGGCTTTGCGTGAAGAAGGCTATAAAGTCATTCTGGTGAATTCCAACCCCGCCACGATTATGACCGACCCTGAAATGGCGGATGTTACCTACATCGAGCCGATTATGTGGCAGACGGTGGAGAAGATTATCGCCAAGGAGCGGCCTGATGCGATTCTGCCCACGATGGGCGGCCAGACCGCGCTGAACTGTGCGCTCGATTTGGCGCGCAACGGTGTGCTGGCGAAATACAATGTCGAATTAATCGGCGCGACGGAAGACGCGATCGACAAGGCGGAAGACCGCGGCCGCTTTAAGGAGGCGATGGAGAAAATCGGCCTCTCCTGCCCAAAATCTTTTGTCTGCCACACGATGAACGAAGCCTTGGCAGCGCAGGAACAGGTCGGCTTCCCGACGCTGATTCGTCCGTCGTTCACGATGGGCGGTTCGGGCGGCGGCATTGCCTACAATAAAGATGAGTTTTTGGCGATTTGCGAACGCGGTTTCGATGCGTCGCCCACGCATGAGCTGCTGATTGAGCAGTCCGTCCTCGGCTGGAAAGAGTACGAGATGGAAGTGGTGCGCGATAAGGCCGACAACTGCATCATCATCTGCTCGATTGAAAACTTCGACCCGATGGGCGTGCATACGGGCGACTCGATTACGGTTGCGCCGGCGCAAACGCTGACGGATAAAGAATACCAAATCATGCGCAACGCTTCGTTGGCAGTATTGCGCGAAATCGGCGTGGACACGGGCGGCTCGAACGTGCAGTTTGCAGTAAACCCTGAAAATGGCGAGATGATTGTGATTGAGATGAACCCGCGCGTGAGCCGTTCTTCCGCGCTGGCTTCCAAAGCGACGGGCTTCCCGATTGCGAAAGTGGCGGCGAAACTGGCGGTCGGCTTTACGCTGGACGAGTTGCGCAACGACATCACCGGCGGCCGCACGCCCGCGTCGTTCGAGCCTTCCATCGACTATGTCGTGACCAAAATCCCACGTTTCGCGTTTGAAAAATTCCCCGCCGCAGACGACCGCCTGACCACGCAGATGAAATCGGTGGGCGAAGTGATGGCGATGGGCCGCACCATTCAGGAAAGTTTCCAAAAAGCCCTGCGCGGTTTGGAAACAGGCTTGTGCGGCTTCAATCCGAGAAGCTCCGACAAAGCGGAAATCCGCCGCGAACTGGCCAACCCCGGCCCAGAGCGTATGCTGTTTGTGGCAGATGCGTTCCGCGCGGGCTTCACACTGGAAGAAATTCACGAAATCTGCGCCATCGACCCTTGGTTCTTGGCGCAAATCGAAGACTTGGTGAAAGAAGAGCAGCAGGTAAGTGCAGGCTGCCTGCAAGATTTGGACTTCGCCGCCTTACGTCGTCTGAAACGCAAAGGCTTCTCCGACAAACGCATCGCCCAGCTTTTGGGCGTAAAAGAAAAAGAAGTGCGCGAACACCGCTACGCGCTGAACCTGCATCCCGTCTATAAACGCGTCGATACCTGCGCCGCCGAGTTTGCCACCGAAACCGCCTACCTCTATTCCACTTACGAAGAAGAATGCGAAGCGCGTCCTTCCGACCGTAAGAAAGTGATGATTCTCGGCGGCGGCCCGAACCGCATCGGTCAAGGTATCGAGTTTGACTACTGCTGCGTGCACGCCGCGCTCGCCCTGCGCGAATCGGGCTTTGAAACGATTATGGTGAACTGCAACCCCGAAACCGTGTCCACCGACTTCGACACCAGCGACCGCCTGTATTTCGAGCCGCTGACGCTGGAAGACGTGTTGGAAATCGTCCGCACCGAAAACCCGTGGGGAGTGATTGTGCATTACGGCGGTCAAACTCCGCTGAAACTCGCCAACGCGCTGGTTGAAAACGGCGTGAACATCATCGGAACGTCCGCCGACAGCATCGACGCCGCCGAAGACCGCGAACGCTTCCAAAAAGTGTTGAACGACTTAGGCCTGCGCCAACCGCCCAACCGCATCGCCCACAACGAAGAAGAAGCCCTCGTCAAAGCCGAAGAAATCGGCTATCCGCTGGTCGTGCGCCCGTCTTACGTCCTCGGCGGCCGCGCCATGCAGGTCGTCCACTCCGCCGAAGAGCTGCAAAAATACATGCGCGAAGCCGTGCAGGTATCCGAAGACAGCCCCGTGTTGCTCGACTTCTTCCTGAACAACGCGATTGAAGTCGATGTGGACTGCGTTTCAGACGGCAAAGACGTCGTTATCGGCGGCATCATGCAGCACGTCGAACAGGCAGGCATCCACTCCGGCGACTCCGGCTGCTCGTTGCCGCCCTACTCGCTCAGCGAAGAAATCCAAGACGAAATCCGCCGCCAAACCAAAGCCATGGCGTACGCGCTAGGCGTGGTCGGCCTGATGAACGTACAGTTTGCCGTGCAGGACGGCGTGGTGTTCGTGTTGGAAGTAAACCCGCGCGCCAGCCGTACCGTCCCCTTCGTCTCCAAAGCCACCGGCGTGCCGCTCGCCAAAGTCGGCGCACGCTGCATGGCGGGCATTTCCCTGCAAGAGCAAGGCGTGGAAAAAGAAGTCGTTCCCGATTTCTATGCCGTTAAAGAAGCCGTGTTCCCCTTCATCAAATTCCCCGGCGTGGACACCATCCTCGGCCCCGAAATGCGCTCCACCGGCGAAGTGATGGGCGTGGGCGAAACCTTCGGCGAAGCCTACCTCAAAGCCCAGCTCGGCGCAGGCGAACGCATGCCCGCCACCGGCAAAATCTTCCTTTCCGTGCGCGAAGAAGACAAGCCGCTTATCGTGAAAACCGCGCAAAACTTCCAAGCACTCGGCTACGGCGTTTGCGCCACACGCGGCACGGCAGGCTACCTGAAAGAGCACGGCGTGGTAGTGCAGGCGGTCAACAAAGTGCCCGAAGGCCGCCCGCACATCGTAGACGCGATTAAAAACGGCGAAATCGCGCTGGTGGTGAACACCGTGGCCAGCAGCCCGCAGTCCGTGGCCGACAGCCACAGCATCCGCCGCAGCGCCCTTAACCAGCGCGTGCCGCAATACACCACCGTGGCCGGCGGCGAAGCCATGAGTGAAGGTGTGAAGAACCTGAATTCAACCAATGTGTACAGCGTGCAGGAGTTGCATGCACGGTTGAAGGCGCGGAAGTAAAGGGCATTTGGAGGTAATGCAGCAAACAGCCTGCACTCCGGTTTAACGAGTGCAGGCTGTTTTCGATAGTGAAAGGCCGTCTGAAAATCATCTTTCAGACGGCCTTTGATATTACAGGCGATATGAAGGCTTGGCCGGTTCATCATTCCAGCTTATATTGACCCGTTTATTTAGGAAATCACCAAAAATAGAATGTGTGGCAAAAACCATGCTCATGGTTCATGGGTATGCAGGTTGTGGTTTGCTGCACTACCTCTCAGTACAAGCCATTTTGAAATTCAAAGTGAAATTGCGTTCGCTGCCATATTCATCAGCCGTCTCAAACCCGTTTTGCCGCATTAAATCGCGCAATTCGGCGCGGCTTGGTTTATCAGGATCGCCTGCAGTTTCGGAAACTGACAGCAGCCCGTCAGCACGAAGCAGCCTGCGGAACTCTGCCAAATATTCATCTTGGTTGGCGACTTCGCCCAACACGGTAATCAGCACAATGCGGTCAAACGATTGATCGGGAAAATCAAAATGCGTACCGTCGCACAGATAATAATCCACGTTATCGATATGTCGACGACGCAAACGTTTTTCGGTATAAGCCAACATTTCCGGCTGTATATCCGCTGCCACCAATCGTCCTTGCGGAACCGATTGCGCCAGTGTCGGGCTGAAATAACCCGCTCCGCAGCCTACTTCTAAAATGCGGTGGTGTGGCGCAAGGTACAGCCGTTGCACGATTTGTTGCGGCGAAAGCGCCCAGTTGCGCAAAGGAATCAGCAGCGTGAATGCAAGCTGATGTGGGAAGATTTTGCCTTTTTGCGTAAGTCCCTGCCAAATACCTTTGAGCGTTTTAAACATAAGGGCTCCTTTGGGTAATGTTGTTTTGCCGTGTGCCTGCACAATATACAGTATAAAAATAGTGTGCGTTTTTTCCTAATTATTATGAAAAGCAGCCTGCACTTTGATTTTTGAAAGTGCAGACTGCTTTTGATAGAGAGGCCGTCTGAAAATTATTTTTCAGTCAACTTTGAGATTACGGGCAATATGAAGGTTTCATTGGACCATGACCCAAGCAGGGATACAGGTTAAGGCTTGTTATGATTCCAATTCTTCAAACAGAATACTTTCGATATACCAAATTGCTTGACCGAAATTAGAAATAAGCTGCTCACCTTGTCTTAAAAAAGACTGATTTTCATCTATTCCAGCAAGTTTTATTGCCTCTTCAATTTTTGAGCCGGTAGGATGCGCATCTCCAAGCCTCATATCATAAACACCAACAATGACACCAAAAATCTTATGGGCATAATCTTCTCCAATTTTTTGAGCTACGATGTTTTGTAATAATTTATTAGAACCTAGTTTGTTTTTATCCTTGTGGTTAGATAATTCACGAAGAGCCTTAACATTAAGTCTATCGGTAAAAATACGAACCAAGTCTTTTGCCAGCCTTAATAATGATGTTCTATCAGTACTTGAAAAACGTGAAATCTGCTGCAAAAGCTCTGAATCATTGATGTCATGAGAAAATAAATCAACATTCAACTTCTGTTTAAAACTTGCTTCCAGCATTCGCATAACTTTAAATAACAAGTCTTCAACAGCATGGGTAGATGCTGGCTGAACTCTAACTTGAGAAGCTAATAATTCACTGGAGACCTTCCCTTCGGGGACAACATTATGAGCTGACCAAATATGCTGCTCCCATGATGGCAGTTTAGCAACATCATAGGCATACACTGTGATTAAATCAGCGCTGTTAATTCCAAAATGAGTACGATAACCCGATGTAGAACAAATACATCCTGTCTCTGCAGTGTACCACTCCAAAGAAAATCCACGATGTTTAAGCAACTCATTCACAACACTGGAGCGAAACCATAACCATCTACCAACATCTTCATTATCTAATTCGGTAGAAGGCATTCTTGTTCCATCAGTTTCTACGATAAATTTTGGAAGATTTGGATCTTTATCGTAGCGAACGCGGGTACTTATACCTTGATGTTCGATCCATTCGTCTCTCCAAAACTCTCCTTCTACTCTTATTCCTCTATAACCATCATAAATACCTTGAGAACTTTCTGACTCAGTATTTTCATTAGTCTCGGGACCCATCACAGGAGCATCATCTTCTTCATCTATATCAGTTCGCCATACACGAAATGCTCCCCAACTTCCACCATAAATATCATTTAAACTACGAATAAGCAATTCAAATCGCCCTTGATCTCGCTCTTCTTGGTAACTTTCCAAGCCTACATATCCACTATTTTCAATTTCTTCAACGATTTCTACTCGTTGGCGATAATAAGTAAGACGAAGAGAAAGATTTCTTGCTGCTAAATAATCAATCAAGAATTCCTTTTTAATCTCAATCTGCACATGATTACCCTCACCATCAAAAGACTCGCGAATCACTTCAACAAAATCTTCCTCTGGTCGAACCCAGCTATTTTTTTCCTTGATTAATCTAAGAGCTACTATTAAATCTGGATTTATAATCCACTTCCTTCCTCCTATAACAGGCTGAGGATGGTCAAAAATAAAATGTACGCCCACGGGTTCTTTTTCGTTCCATGTGTACTGATCGATTGTTTTATAATGTCCACTATCAAAAGCATACGGATGCACATCTAAAATTATTCCTATATCCGACCACTCTAACGTTTCAGCTAACTCTTTATATTCAGGAGGGAAGGCGAGTGAATTACATCCAAAAAATTCAGACATATAACCAATATCTTGCACATTTCCCTTTTCACTTTTGCAAATTGCTCTCAATGGAATCCAAGTAGAATTGACAAATTTACGGCGAGTTTCTTTTGTTTGTAAAATCCAATCTTTAGTCATCATTAATTTTTCCTGCACTATACTAAATATAAAAAAATTAGAATTTCTAAAAAAGGTCGCCTGAAAATGAAACTGTTCAGACGACCTTTTTACTTATATTTATGAATCTTATCCTGCTAGTTTTGTACTAACCCAGCCTTCCACGCTTCCCAGCATTTCAGGCAGTTTCGCAGCATCCGTCCCCCCGGCCTGTGCCAAATCCGGTCTGCCGCCGCCTTTGCCGCCGACTTGTTCGGCTGCGAATTTGACCAAATCGCCAGCTTTCACTTTGTTTGTCAGCGGTTTGGATACGCCGGCGCACAGGGAGACTTTGCCATCGTTTACTGCCGCCAAAAGAATCACGGCGTTGTCGGATTTGCCGGTTAAATCGGTAACGATTTCGCGCAGGGCGGCTGCGTCGGCTTCGATTTGGGCGGCGACGAGTTTGGCTGCGCCCAAGTCTTTGGCGTTGTCCAAAAGTTTGGCACCTGCGTGGACGGCGAGTTCGGCTTTGGCTTTTGCCAACTCTTTTTCCAAGGCTTTGGTGTTTGCGGCGTTGGCTTGGATTTTGGCGAGCACGTCTTTTTCGGTTTGGGCTTTGACTTCGGCGATGATATTTTTCATCAGGCTTTCTTGGTTTTGCGCCCATGCCAGCGCGGCAAGGCCGGTAATGGCTTCTACACGGCGGATGCCTGCGGCGATGCCGCCTTCGCTGATGATTTTGAAGAAGCCGATGTCGCCGGTGCGGGCGACGTGGGTGCCGCCGCACAGTTCTGTGGAGTAGTCGCCCATGGTGATGACGCGGACGAAGTCGCCGTATTTTTCGCCGAAGAGCATCATGGCGCCGGATTTTTGCGCGTCTTCAATGGACATGGTTTCGACTTTGACGGGTACGTTGGCGATAATCGCGGCGTTGACGCGGCGTTCGACTTCGGCGATTTCTTCCGCGCTGATGCCTTGCGGATGGGAGATGTCGAAGCGGGTCAGCTCGGCGTTTTGCAGGCTGCCTTTTTGTTCGACGTGTGTGCCCAAAACATCGCGCAGGGCTTTGTGCATCAGGTGGGTAACGCTGTGGTTGCGCATGATGCTGTCGCGGATATCGTTGTCGATTTCGGCGGATACGGCATCGCCCACTTTCAGACGGCCTGATACGACTGCGCCGAATTGTCCGTGTACGGCGGCTTTGATTTTCTGCGTGTCTTCGACGCGGAAGCGGTTTTCGCCTGCGAAGATAAAACCTACGTCGCCGACTTGGCCGCCGCTTTCGGCGTAGAACGGGGTTTGTTCCAAAACGACTACGCCGGCTTCGCCTGCTTGGAGTTCGTCCACGGCTTCGCTGCCTTTGTATAAGGCGATGATTTTGGTGTCTTGGCTGCGTTTTTCGTAGCCGGTGAACTCGGTGTCTGCGCCTGCGTAATCCAGTTGCGCGTTGGCTTTGAAGTTTTGTGCGGCGCGGGCGCGGGCGCGTTGGGCTTCCATTTCGCGGTTGAAGCCTTCTTCGTCCAAATCGATATTGCGTTCGCGGCAGATGTCGGCGGTCAAATCGTATGGGAAGCCGTAGGTGTCGTAGAGTTTGAAGATGATTTCGCCGTCCAGTTTGTTGCTGCCTTTGGTCAAGGCGTTTTCCAGCAAAGCCATGCCGGTTTCCAAAGTTTGGGCGAAGCGGCTTTCTTCGTTTTTCAGGGCTTCTTCGATTTGGGCTTGTTTCTCTTTCAACTCAGGATACGCGTCGCCCATTGCTTTGACCAAATCGGGCACGAGTTTGTAGAAAAACGCCTGTTTTTGACCGAGTTTGTAACCGTGGCGCACGGCGCGGCGGATGATGCGGCGCAGTACATAGCCGCGGCCTTCGTTGGACGGCATCACGCCGTCGGCAATCAGGAAGGAGCAGGAGCGGATGTGGTCGGCAACGACTTTCAGGCTCGGTTCGTCCATGCTGAACGGCGCACCAGTTTCGCGGGCAACGGCTTTGAGCAGGTCTTGGAACAGGTCGATTTCGTAGTTGCTGTGGACGTGCTGCATCACGGCCGCCATGCGCTCCAAGCCCATGCCGGTATCGACGGACGGCTTGGGCAGCGGGTTCATATTGCCTTGTTCGTCGCGGTTGAACTGCATGAACACGCAGTTCCAAATTTCAATCCAGCGGTCGCCGTCTTCTTCAGGGCTGCCGGGAATGCCGCCCCAGATTTCTTCGCCGTGGTCGTAGAAAATTTCGGAACACGGACCGCAAGGGCCGGTGTCGCCCATCTGCCAGAAGTTATCAGATGCGTATTTCGCGCCTTTGTTGTCGCCGATGCGGACGATGCGCTCGGCAGGCATACCGATTTCGTTCAGCCAGATGTTGTAGGCTTCATCGTCTTCGGCATACACGGTCGCCAAGAGTTTGTCTTTGGGCAGGTTAAGCCATTCGCGGGAAGTGAGGAATTCCCAAGCGAAGTGGATGGCGTCGCGTTTGAAGTAGTCGCCAAAGGAGAAGTTGCCCATCATTTCAAAGAAGGTGTGGTGGCGGGCAGTGTAGCCGACGTTTTCCAAGTCGTTGTGTTTGCCGCCTGCGCGCACGCATTTTTGTGCGGTGGTGGCGCGGTTGTAGGCGCGTTTGTCAAAGCCGAGGAACACGTCTTTAAACTGGTTCATACCGGCGTTGGTAAACAGCAGCGTCGGGTCATCGTGCGGTACGAGGCTGGAAGAGCGGACGATGGTGTGGCCTTTGGATTCGAAGAATTTTAGGAATTTTTGGCGTAGTTGGGTGGTTTTCATTGTGGTCTTTCAAAACGGTTTTCAGACGGCCTGATGCGGACAGGAAAGGCCGTCTGAAAAGTGTGCTAAACAGAATAAATCAAAGCCGTGCATTTTATAGCACTTCCCCCTAAAAGCCTATCCCGCCTTATCTTTTGCAGCGCAATCCCGTAAAATGCGCGTTTCTTTTTTCAGACGGCCTTTTGCCATGCTCAGCTACCGACACGCCTTTCACGCCGGCAATCATGCCGACATGCTCAAACATTTCGTCCTTTGGCTGGTGTTGGATTACTTCAACCGCAAAGACAAACCCTATTGGTACATCGACACCCACGCCGGTGCGGGTTTGTACGACCTATCGGGCGGCGAAGCGCAAAAAGTGGGCGAATACCGCGACGGCGTCGCCCGCCTGACGGCGGCGGAAAAACTCCCCGACACGCTTTCGGCCTTCCGCGCACGCCTGCAGGCCATGCTGCCGCAGGCCGGCCTGTATTGCGGCTCGCCGTGGCTGGCGCAGGCAGAAACGCGGGAAACCGACAAACTGCGCCTGTTCGAACTGCATCCGGCGGATTACCGGCATCTGCAAAACAATATGGAAACGGCGGGCTTGAAACGGCGCGGTATCATCAGGCAGGAAGACGGCTTCCAAGGCCTGATTGCCCTGTTGCCGCCGCCGACCCGCCGCGCCGTGGTCTTAATCGACCCGCCGTACGAACAAAAACAAGATTACGCCCGCATCGCCCACACATTGAAAGAAGCGCGCAAACGTTTCGAACAGGGCTGTTATCTCGTTTGGTATCCCTGCCTGAGCCGCGAGGAGAGCCGAAAACTGCCCGAACAACTGCAAAAGCTTTCGCCCGACAATTTCTTGCAGGCCGAGTTGTACGTCAAACAGCCCGCCCGAGACGGCTTCGGTATGCACGGCAGCGGGATGTTCGTCATCAACCCGCCTTACCTGCTGGCGGAACAGTTGCGCGACAGCCTGCCGGTTCTGACCGAGCTGCTGGCACAGGATGCGGGTGCGCGTTTCGTATTGGAATACCGAGGATGAGGATAAGGACGGAGGCCGTCTGAAAAAAAAGAAAACCGCCCAAAAGGGCGGTTTTTCATATCTTGCCGAATTAGCGTTGTGCAGACTGCACGGTGGGTTTCAACAAATGGAGACCTTTGCAAAATTCCTTTTCCTCAGCA
>NZ_KV790789.1:0-662 GCF_001807735.1 Neisseria sp. HMSC31F04
TGGAATTTAGGGCTAATCTACGTCAGCCCCTAAAATTTTTGTATGTAGGTAATTTCATGAAAGTCAGATTCCTTAAGTCGTGTTAAGGTGTTTATTTATGCTACACTTTGCGTTGAGTTAGGCTTATCATGGACTACTAGTTTAAATGTTAGGAAATATGAATGGGTGTTATATGAAGAAGTTATTGGTATTTGGGTTGACGCTATTTATAGGTTCTCAGGTTTGGGCTGCTCGAGTTTTACCTTCTGATATTCGTTTAGCTGTACTGAAACAAGTTAATTATCCAGATATCGTATTAGCTGGGGATGGATGGAGTTGGACTCAGATTTTGACTCTGGGGTTACTTGGAAGCAATAGAACTGAAACTGAAGCTTTAGAAAGTATTCGGATTAAGGATACTCACAATAGGTTTATTACTAAAAATCGATTACAAGGATATGTGGGGCAACCTGTAGGTGTTTTTTTGAATCATCAGAATCAGGTAAGAGAAGTTTGGATTTTGACGCCAAATGAATATGAACAACTGAAAAAGCGTGGTCGTGATTAGGCTGATAATGAGATTGGTCAATTTGAGTATCCTTGAATCCCTACTAAAGTAAATATGTGAAATTTTAGTTATGCGTTTTTATAAGGGGCTGACGTAGATTAGCCCTAAATTCCAT
>NZ_KV790790.1:0-6854 GCF_001807735.1 Neisseria sp. HMSC31F04
GAATTTTGCAAAGGTCTCAGGCCGTCTGAAAAAGGATTTTCAGACGGCCTCAAACCGTGTGCCTGTTTTTCAGACGGCCTTATTTTTTTGCAGCCTCGATTTGGATGTTCAACTTCACGTTTTTCGCCATGCCTGCGGAAACCAGGTAATCCGCTCCCCATTGGGTGCGGTCGATGGTGGCGGCAAAATCGCCGCCGCAGACTTCCACTTTCTTCATCGGGTTTTGGTAGCAGTTGAATTTGCTGGCTTTGAGGACAACCGGATGGGTTTGTCCGAGCAGGGTCAGGTTGCCTTGAACCGCGCTTACTTTTTTGCCGTCAAAGATGAATTTGGTGGAGGCAAAACGGATTTCGGGATATTTCTCGGCGTTGAAAATATCGGCCGATTTCAGGTGTTTGGTAAATTCGTCGCTGCTCGATTGCAGGTTGGCCAACGGTAGTACGGCTTCAACGGAACCGGTTTTCTTCGCGGGGTCGAAATGGACATTGCCGGTAACTTTGTAAATGCCGCCGACGTTGGTGCTGGTGCCGAAATGGTCGATTTCGAAGCGGGCGTTGGAATGGAACGGGTCGATTTCGTATTGTGCGGCCGATGCGGCGGCAGCTGCGGCGGCTAGGGCGGCGGCAAGCAGGATTTTTTGCATGATTCCTCCGTTTGCAAAGGTTTGATTGAAAGAAAAGGCATTGTAACAAGAATTTACATATCGGCAAGCGGAAAGGGGGAAAAGCATCGTTTCCTGATAGGAAAGACAGACAAAGCCAAGCGCGGCGAGTGGCTCTGTGATAAAGTAAGCCCCCTTTGTTTCAGGCCGTCTGAAAACAGGGTACGCCCTATTTGGAGGAAAGAATATGTTTGCCCGCAAATCCCGCTTAAAAACCATCGTATGCGCCTTGATGCTGCTGTGCGCCCCCGCGCTGTATGCCGAGGATAAAAACGATGTTCCGTCCAAGGAACAGGTTAAAAGCGAAAAAATCGAAGCAGGCCGCAACTTCAGCCGCAATCAGCAGGCAGACGAGCATCAGCGTCGGAAAAACATCATAAACCGCGCCAACGATACCTTTTCCCTGCTGGGTGCGGAGCTTGCATTGCATAAAGGCGACCCTGGCCTGGCATTGGCCACCTACATGGCCATGCTCGACCGCACGCGCGATTCCGAAGTAGCCGAGCGCGCCATGGATATGGCGGTCAATCTGGGTGCATACGAGTATGCGGAGGCGGTATACCAACGATGGGTAAAACTCGAGCCGACGCCCGGCCCGGCCTTGAAACGCATCAGTTGGATGCGCGATATGGTGCGCGGGGAATACGGCGATGCACGCAACGGCTTCGATGCCGCGCTGGAAGGTGCGAATGAAGAACAGCGCAGCCGAATCTTCCTGCTGGTGGCGCAGATTGCCGCGCAGAACCCCGCCGTCGCCCAACTGATGGACGACACGGTGCACAAACATGCCAAAAGCTATCCCGAATTGCCGGAAGCCGTGATTGCCGATGCGATTTTAAGCGCGCTGAACGACAAGGCTGCCGATTCGGTTCAGGCATTGCAGAAATTGGCGCAGCTGGACAGCGAAATCCTGCCGCCCACCCATCTGACCCTGCGCCTAATCGGCCAGCGACGGCCGGAAATCATCAACCGCTTCTTTGCCGAAACGGATACGTCCAAACTGTCGCCCGTATGGCAGGAATTGCAGATTGAAGCATTGATTTATGCCGACAAAAAAGACGAAGCCCAGCGGTTTTTACAAAAATTGCTGGAAAAACAGCCTAATGCCGACCTTTACATTCAGGCGGCCTTATTATCCAGCAGCCGCAAGGCACCGCTTGAAGAAACAATGGACTATCTGACCAAAGCCTACCGGCATGGCACGCAGGAACAGCAGAGCAGGGCGGCCGTTATCGCCACCCTCCGCAACGGCGATAACAAAAAATTTGCCGAAGCGCGCGAATGGGCGAACAAAATCCAAGCACCGGACTTCCGTTTCGACAAAACCGTTTTGATGGCCTCGCTGAATCTGGAAGAGGGCAAATGGCGGCAGGCGGCGGCCGAAATCAAACGCGCCCGCGCCATGACTTCGCGCCAAGGCCGTTTCTTCGACGAAAACCACCTGCTGCAAATCCAACTGCTGGTAATCGGCCGATATGACAATCCGCAACAGGCTTTGCAGGAATTGAACCTCCTTCACGAACAAATCGCCCGCCGGCCCAATAATGCCGAAAACTTGAGTGCCGTCCTTTATCAGCGCGCGCTGGTGTATGTCGATAAATTGAACCGGCCGGAAAAGGCGATTGCCGACCTGCGCCGTTACCTGGAATTGAACCCTGATAATCCGAACGGGCAAAACGCCCTCGGCTACACCATGCTGACCATGCCGAATCCGAAAGTGGACGAGGCATTCGAACTGATACGCGCCGCCTACGAGCAGGAGCCCGAAGAGCCCGCCATCAACGACAGCCTCGGTTGGGCTTATTTCCTGAAAGGCGATGCGGAAACGGCTTTGCCGTATCTGCAATATGCCTTTAAGATGCAAGGCGATGCCGAAGTGTCCGCGCATTTGGGCGAAGTTTTGTGGCATTTGGGCAAAAAAGAGCAGGCGGTCGAAATGTTTGAAAAAGGCCGGAAAGCGGGCGGCAACATCCGCGTCCTGCAAAACACCATACGCCGCTTGGGTGTGGCGTTGCCGGAATCGGGCCGGCCTGCCGTGAAAGATAAAAAGGTATCCAAGCCTGCGGCAGTGAGAAAAAAATAATCGGAGCATTGAGAAAAGGCCGTCTGAAAACTGAAGCTTTCCCGAAGCAAAAGTTTTCAGACGGCCTTTTTGCAACTGAAGCCATACTCCGTGCGGAAGCGGCGGTTATAGTGGATTAAATTTAAATCAGGACAAGGCGACGAAGCTGCAGACAGTACAAATAGTACGGCAAGGCGAGGCAACGCCGTACTGGTTTAAATTTAATCCACTATAGTTGAAAAACCGCCTGAAATTTTCCGTTTCGACCCATGATTCGGCGGCCTCCCGTATTTGGCGGGCAGCCGTTCAGCTTTTCAAAGCGACAAATTTTCCGCCGAATACGGCGGCTTTCACGCCGTCGGAAAATATTTCCGTTTCCAGTACGATTTTGCCTTTGCCCCGCTGTTCGAACATTTCCTTCATCTTGCGCCAGTCTTCTTCTTCTGCGGCGCGGGTAATGACGGTCAGGTCGCCGTTTGCCGGATGCAGGTAGCGGGTTTCGCCCTGTTGGATGACGATGTTGCCTGCGGCTTCGGGAAATCGGCTGTGTACCATCGCCCAACCGCCGACTGTGGCGGCAAGGACGATGCTGCCGCCGAAAACGGTGTTTTTATGGTTGCGGTTCGGCGCGTGCGGGGCGGAGAGGATAAGGCTGTCGGGCGTGATATCGACGACGGACAGCGACAGTGCGGCCGTTGCGGGAATGTTGGCGTGGAGGAAGGCTTGCAGTTCTCGGGCGGTCATGTGGTTTTCCATGCGTGTCGGACGGCGGCGATTGTAGCGCGAAAGCGGCGGGAAGACACAAAGGCCGTCTGAAAAACGGTTTCAGACGGCCTTCGAATAGATTGGCGGCTTGTTCAGCGTTGGCGTGCCTTGAAGCGCGGGTTGCTTTTGCAGATAACGTAAACACGGCCTTTGCGGCGGACGATTTGGCAGTCGCGGTGGCGGGTTTTCGCGGTTTTGAGTGAGGATAAAACTTGCATTATTTGTCCTTCCTTAAAGAGTTCATCATGCCTTGGAAACGTTGCTGGAATTTGCTGGCGCGGCCTTCGCTGCTGAATTCGCGGCGTTTGCCGGTGTACACCGGATGGGAGGCCGATGAGGTGTCGAGCATGAATACGGGATATTCGTTGCCGTCGTGCCAAACCATGGTCTTGCCGTGGGTGTCGGCGCAGGAACGGATAAGCCAGCCTTCGTTGGCACCGCTGTCGAAAAACAATACGGTGCGGTAGTTTTCGGGATGGATATTCGGTTTCATGGAAATACTCCTTATTTGTTATATCGTAACATTATAAACGCTGCAGAATGCTTTGGCAAGTATGCGGGCATGGAAAGGCCGTCTGAAAACTGTTATCTTTGCCGCCCGGAAAAATTTATCCGTTCAAACCGTGCCGCCGTTTTGCGGCGGCAGTTTTTCAGACGGCCTTTGGAATGTCTATGGAACCTATCTCGGAACGCGGCGCATGGCGGGCGTTCAAACGGCACAGGCGCGGCTATTTCAGCCTGCTGCTGCTGGCTTTTTTGTTTTCGGCATCGCTGCTTGCGCCTTTGTGGAGCAACGATAAACCTTTGTGGCTGTCGTATCGCGGCGAAAGCTATTTCCCGTTGCTGCACACTTACCACGACCGCGATTTCGGCGGCGATTTCGACACGCCCGCCGATTACCTCGACCCCTTAATCAGGCGCAATCTTTCTTCGGACGGCAACCGCGCGGTTTATCCGCCCAATCCTTATGCCGCCGATACGCTGAACGATTTCGATACCGTACCCGACCCCGCCGCGCCGTCGGAAAGGCATCTGCTCGGCACGGACGACAGGGGGCGCGATGTATTGGCGCGTTTGGTGTACGGTTTCCGCGATTCGCTGCTGTTCGCGCTGGTCTTGACGGCGGTTACGACGGTTATCGGCGTGGCCGTCGGCGCGGTGCAGGGTTATTTCGGCGGCAAGACCGACCTTGTGATGCAGCGGTTTATCGAAATCTGGGGCGGGATGCCGGAGCTGTACCTGCTGATTATCCTGTCGTCGTTTTTCAATCCCGGCCTGTTGGTCTTGCTGGCCTTGCTGTCGCTGTTCGGCTGGATGGGGCTGTCGGATTATGTGCGCGCCGAGTTTTTGAAAAACAGGCAGGCCGATTATGTGCTGGCGGCACGCGCGATGGGTGTGGGCGGCGGTGCGATTATGTGGCGGCACATCCTGCCCAACAGCCTCACGCCTGTATTGGCGTTCCTGCCTTTCCGTATTTCCGGCGCGGTGCTGGCTTTGACCAGCCTCGACTTTCTCGGACTGGGCGTTCCCGCTTCGCAGGCCAGCTTGGGCGAACTGCTGGCGCAGGGCAAGGACAACCTGAATGCCTGGTGGATAGGCTTGTCGGCTTTCGGCACGTTGACGGTTATGCTGTTGCTGCTGGTGATGATAGGCGAGGGGCTGCGCCATGCTTTCGACGTGCGGGCAAGGAGGGGCTGATGGAACCATATATCCTGGAGGTTGAAAACCTGACTGCCGCGTTCGGCAGCCGGGAAGTGCTGTCCGGCATCGGCTGCAAAATCCGTCGCGGGCGCAAAACCGCCGTTGTCGGCGAAAGCGGCAGCGGTAAAACCGTTTTCGCGCAAAGCATCATGCGGCTCAATCCCGACCTTGCCTTGAAAGGCCGTCTGAATTTCAACGGCGAAGATGTTTTGCAGGCCGCACCGCGCCGTTTGCGGCAGTTGCGCGGCAGCAAAATCGGCATGGTGTTCCAAGAGCCGATGACCGCGCTCAATCCGGTGATGACTGTCGGCGCGCAGATTGCCGAAGTGCTGACCCTGCACCTGGGTTTGGATAAAAAACAGGCTTGGGCTAGGGCGGTCGGGCTGTTGGCGGAAACCGGCATCGGCGAACCGGAAGCAAAGGCGGCTGCGTATCCGTTTCAGCTTTCAGGCGGCCAGAGGCAGAGGGCGATGATAGCGATGGCCGTGGCGGCCGAGCCGGAACTTCTGATTGCCGACGAACCGACCACCGCGCTGGATGTCGCCGTGCAGGCGCAGATACTCGACCTGCTTTCCCGCCTGCAGCAAACCCGCAACATGACCCTGCTGTACATCACGCACGATTTGAATCTCGTGCGCCGTTTTGCCGACGACATCATCGTCATGAAGCAGGGCCGCGTGGTGGAGCAGGGTGCGGCGGCCGAAGTGTTTGCCGCCCCGCGCCACGACTACACCAAGCTGCTGCTCGATGCCGTCCCCCGGCGCGACGTGCGCCCCGTGGCCGGGGACAGCCCGATTGTTGTCGAGGCCGACGGGATTGCCGTCTCCGTGCGCGAAAAAAGCGGCTGGTTTTCCAGTAGGCGGAAAACGCTGCTGGAGCCGCTGTCGCTGAAATTGAAGGCGGGCGAAACGCTGGGCATCATCGGCGAGAGCGGCAGCGGCAAAACCACGCTGGCCAAAGCACTGATGCGGCTGATTGAGGCGGAAGGCCGTCTGAAAATACGCGGGCGGGAATGGCGGCGCGAAATGCGGCGGGAAATACAGATGGTGTTCCAAGACCCGTTCGGCGCGTTCAACCCGCGCATGAAGGTGTCGGACATCGTATCCGAAGGCCTGCGCGTGCACGAACCCCGCTTGGACAAGGAAACCGTGCGGCAGCGCGTGGCCGAAGTGTTGCGGCAGGTCGGCCTGCCCGAAGACGCTTCCGAACGCTATCCGCACGAATTTTCAGGCGGCCAGAGGCAGCGGCTCGCCGTCGCCCGCGCCCTGATTGTCAAACCTTCGGTGCTGGTGTTGGACGAACCCACCAGCGCGTTGGACGTGCAATGGCAGCGGCAAATCCTGAAACTGCTGGCCGATTTGCAGCGGGAATACGGCTTGAGCATGGTTATCGTCAGCCACGACTTGGCGGTCATCAACGCCCTGTCGCACCGCGTGATGGTGATACGGAACGGGAAAATTGTAGAGCAGGGTGATTGCGAAACGGTTTTCAGACGGCCTCAACACGAATACACGAAGCAGTTGCTGGCGCATTACGGAAATGACGGCGGCTTGCAAAACTGATTCGGATGACGGCACGGCACGATACCGTGTCCGCACGCCGCATACATAAACGACAGGCCGTCTGAAAACGCAGCTTCCGCCAGGAAGCGGAGTTTCTGCGGAG
>NZ_KV790790.1:6874-24897 GCF_001807735.1 Neisseria sp. HMSC31F04
CCAGGAAGCGGAGTTTCTGCGGAGCTAAAACGGATTTCCCGAAGGAAGCGAAGTTTTCAGACGGCCTTTCTGCCTGTCGCATGGGCATCGGATGGTAAATCAGAAATGCAGGTGTTTGCCGTTGTGCGGATTGGCGGATTTGAGGGCGGAGAACAGGGCGGGGAAGTCGAGCGGATATTGCCGCGCCAGCTGTTCCGCCCGTTTTTTCAGCGAGTCGAGATTCAGTTCCGCCGGAGTTTGCCGGAAGGCCATCACGGCAATGTTGCCGTGGCTTTCCGCCGGCACTTCCAATACTCTTCCGTCAAACGCTTCCTTCAAATCGGCAACAAAGCGCGGATAGCGTTTGTCGCCGCTCCACCAGTTGGTCATAAAAATGCCTTTGTCCGACAAAGCCTGCCGGCAGTCGGCAAAAAATCCGGGGCTGACCAAATCGTCGATAATCTGTTCGCCGTCGAAACCGTCGGTCAGGATGATGTCGGTGCCGCCGCGCAGGGTTTTGACGTATTGCGCGCCGTCGGCCTCGACGATTTCGAATGTTTCCCCTTCAAACGGCAGCTCGAACAGGCCGCGCGCCACGGCGATGACGTTCGGGTTGATTTCCACCGCAGTTTGGCGGCAGTCGGGCAGGCAGGCGTCTATCCAGCGGGCGAACGAACCGCCGCCCAGCCCGATTTGCGTGATGTGGACGGGCGGGTCGGCAAACAGCAGCCAGGCCATCATCGCGCGGCTGTACGATAAAACCAGCTCGGTCGGATTGTCGAGGTTCATCGAACTTTGGATGGTGTCGCTGCCCAGATGGAGGGAGCGGATGTTGCCGGTTTCGGAAATGCCGACTTCGGGCATGGCGGGGCGCGCGGGGCGCAGGCGGTGGTAGGGATGGCGGGCCATAAATTCGGAATCAGGTTGCGTAAGGGCGGCATTTTAACCCATTTGCCCGCAGGGTCGGGAATTTCCCCGCCCGCTCCGCCGTGTCGAAAAATGGCGTTATCCGCTATATAATCGCCGCTTTTCCCCACAGGCCGTCTGAAAGACATGAAACTCAACCGCACGCTGATTGTTTCCGTTTTCGTCGTCGCAAGCTGCGGTTTGGCTTACGAGCTGATTATGGCCGCGCTGGCCAGCTACTTGCTCGGCGACAGCATTTTGCAGTTTTCCTCGATTATCGGCCTTTATCTGTTCGCCATGGGCATCGGGGCGCATCTGACTAAGTACATCAAAGACGAAGACACCCTGCGCCGCTTTATCGAAATCGAGCTGCTGGTGGGCGTTATCGGCGGCATATCGGCCTTGGCCTTGTTTGTGGCCTTCGGGCTGGCCGCCGCGCCGTTCCGCACGCTGCTGTACGCGCTGGTGCTGGTGGTCGGAACGGTGGTGGGCATGGAGATTCCGCTGGTGATGCGGGTGTTGAACCGCGAAGAGGCGGACTTCAAAGAGCTGGTGTCCAAGGTGCTGACTTTCGACTATCTCGGCGCGCTGGCGGTTTCGCTGCTGTTCCCGCTGGTGCTCGCCCCGCGGCTGGGCATGGCGCGTTCGGCCCTGCTGTTCGGCATATTGAATGCCGCCGTCGCGCTGCTGACCGCCCGCATCTTCAAAGGCCGTCTGAAAAATTACCGGGGGCTGCAAATCCGCGGATGGACGGTGCTGATGTTCCTGCTGCTGGCCTTTGCCTACGCCAACCGCATTACCTTCCGCGCCGAACAGAGTTATTTCGGCGATCCGGTGGTGTTTGAAAGCCATTCGCCCTACCAGCGGCTGGTGGTAACGCAGTGGAAAAACGATACGCGGCTCTACATCAACGGCAACCTGCAATTTTCTTCGCGCGACGAAGCGCGTTACCACGAAGCCCTGGTGCTGCCCGCCATGCAGATGGTGCAAAAGGCGGAAAACGTGTTGATTTTGGGCGGCGGCGACGGACTGGCCGCGCGGGAAGTGCTGAAATACCCGCAGGTAAAACAGCTCACGCTGGTGGATTTGGATCCCGAAATGACCAAAACCTTCCGCACGTCGGCCACACTGAGCAGCCTGAACCAAGGTTCGCTGTCGCACCCGAAAACCAAAGTCGTCAATGACGACGCGGCAAAATGGCTGGAGGAAAACGAAGGCCGTTTCGACGTCATCATCATCGACCTGCCCGACCCCTCCAACTTCTCGCTCGGCAAACTGTATTCCGTGCCGATGTACCGCCTGGTCGCCCGCCGTCTTGCGCCGCAGGGCAAAATCGTCGTCCAGTCCACCTCGCCCTATTTCGCGCCCAACGCCTATTGGTCGGTGGTGGCCACGCTGGAGGCCGCAGGGCTGCATACCGCGCCGTATCACGTTTACGTCCCTTCGTTCGGCGAATGGGGCTTTGTGCTGGCCGGCCGTGAAAACCGCTTCCCCGTTCCCGCCGCGTTCTCCGTCCCCACCCGCTATCTGAACGGGGAAACCGCTGCCGAAATGTTCGACTTCCCGCCCGATATGGCGCGGCGGCCGGTGGAGGCGAATTATCTGAACAACCAAATGCTGGTCAATTATTTCGAACGCGACTGGGCGGAAGTCATCCGTTAGCGGGTATGGCGGCGCGGGAGGCGGTTGTTTTGCCCGCGTCAAGCGGGTACACTCGCGCCTGCCGAAAATGTCAGGATTCCATCATGCAGAATTTTCTCTTTATCTTTACCGCCGTTACCGTGGCCGCCTTCATCGCGGCCGGTATTTATTTCTTGATCGGTGCGATTAAAGAAGGGCGCGAAGAGCGCGAACGCAACCGCATCAACCATTAAACCATGCAGGCCGTCCGAAAACACCGGGGCACGGTTCGGCAACACCGCACCGCCGTATTTTCAGACGGCCTTTCCAACGGACGACGAATGAGGGCAGACCCATGGCGAGCGACATCAGCGTACTGATTTTGGCCAGAAACGAAGAGGCAAACATCCGCGAATGCATCGAAAGCTGCACTTTTGCCGGAGAAGTCATCGTCATCGACGACTTCAGCACTGACGACACCGAAAAAATCGCCGAAGCATGCGGCGCGAGGGTCATACGCCGCGCCATGGACGGCGACTGGGGCGGACAGCAGACCTTCGCCGTCGAACAGGCGCGCTGCGGCTGGATTTTCTTCATCGATGCCGACGAACGCTGCACGCCCGAGGCGGCCGAAGAAATCGCCCGAACGGTGGAAAAAGGCGAAAAAGCCGCCTATTGGCTCAGACGGCAAAACCGCTTCCGCCACAACAAAGCCGTACACGGCGTGTTGCGGCCGGATTACGTCTGCCGCCTGATGCCGACGGAGGGCGTGCGGGTCGAAGGCTACGTCCATCCCGCCATCCTGCATCCCTACGCGGACAAAAAACTGCAACACTTCCTGCTACACTACACCTACGACAACTGGGACCAATATTTCAACAAATTCAACAAATACACCAAACTGTCGGCAGAGAAATACAAAGACGCGGGCAAACCGGTCGGCTTCTGGAAAGACATCGTATTGCGGCCGATTTGGGCGTTTATCAAAGTCTATATTTTCGACCGCGGTTTTCTGGACGGCAAAATGGGATGGATACTGTCGGTCAACCACTATTTCTACACCATGACCAAATACGTCAAACTCTACACCCTCTATAAATCCGACGGAAAACTCTAAAATGCGCGCCAGCCTGATTGTTACCACCTACAACCGCCCCGACGCACTGCATCTGGTTTTACAGTCCGTTTTGCAGCAAACCGTCCCGCCGGCGGAAATCATCGTCGCCGACGACGGCTCGGGTGCGGACACTGCTGAAACGGTCGGGCGGTTTGCAAAAACCTCCCCGATACCGGTCAAACACGTTTGGCAGGAAGACCAAGGCTTCCGCGCGGCACAATCGCGCAACCGCGCACTGGCGGCGGCGCAAGGGCCTTACATCGTGCTCATTGACGGGGACATGGTGCTGCATCCCGAATTTATCGCCGACCACCTGGCCGTGGCGCGGGAAGGACGTTGGGTTCAGGGCAGCCGCGTGCTGCTGACCGAGGCCGCCACCGCCGCGTTGCTCTCTTCGCCCCTGCCCGTGCCGTTCAAGCCGCCTTTCTATTCGCAGGGCATCATGAAGAAACACGCCGCCATCCGCTGCCCCAGCCTGATGCTGCTGACGGCTTTGCCCGCAGGCAGCAGCATGAAATCGATTAAAAGCTGCAACATGGGTTTTTTCCTGAAGGATGCGGCAGCCGTAAACGGCTTCGACAACCGCTTTGTCGGCTGGGGCAGGGAAGACAGCGAGTTTGCCGCCCGCCTTTATCATTCCGGCCTCGGCCGCACCAACCTGAAATTCGGCGGACTGGCCTATCATCTTTGGCATCGAGAAGAAGAGCGCGCCTCTTTGCCGAAAAACGATTTGCTGCTGCGGCAGACCCTCGAGTCCCGAGCCGTGCGCTGCGAAAACGGCATGAAGGAGTGTTGCGGCAAGTTCGAATAACAATCCTCCCTATCGCTATTCCCGCTTGCGTTGAGATGGCGAAGCGGATTGGTTCGGGCTAACGTATCGGAATTTAAGTGAATGGGTCATGGTTTGAACGGATAAAAAAGGCCGTCTGAAAAGATATTTCAGACGGCCTTTTTGTCTCAAACTGCCTTTCAGACGGCCTAAATGCCTGCGGTAACGATGTATTTCATTTCCAGGTATTCATCCATGCCGTAGCGCGAGCCTTCGCGCCCCATGCCCGATTGCTTCACACCGCCGAAGGGGGCGGCCGCGTTGGACAGCATGCCTGTGTTCACCGCCACCATGCCGTATTCCAAGGCTTCGGATACGCGGGTGATGCGGCCGATGTCTCGGCTGTACAGATACGATGCCAGGCCGTATTCGGTATCGTTGGCCAGCCGCACGGCTTCTTCTTCGCTTTCGAAGCGGAACAGCGGGGCGACGGGGCCGAAGATTTCTTCTTCTGCCACCGCCATTTCACGCGTTGGGCCGGCGATGACGGCGGGTCGGACGAATAGGCCGTCTGAAAAACCGCCGCATAAGATTTTTCCGCCTTTGGCGCGCGCGTCGTCCAACAGGCGTTCCACATGTGAGACGGCAGCTTCGTCAATCAGCGGGCCGATGTCCGTGCCTTCGTCCATGCCGTTGCCGACTTTCAGTTTTTCCACTTCCGCCGTGAGTTTGGCGGCAAACTCGTCATACACGCCGCTTTGGACGTAGAAGCGGTTGGCGCAGACGCAGGTTTGCCCCGCGTTGCGGAATTTGCTGGCCAGCGCGCCTTGTACGGCGGCGTCGATGTCGGCATCGTCGAAAACGATGAACGGCGCGTTGCCGCCCAGTTCCAGCGAGATTTTTTTCACCGTGGCGGCACATTGGGCCATCAGTTCGCGGCCGACTTCGGTCGAGCCGGTGAAACTGAACTTGCGTACCCGTTCGTCGCCTGTCAGCACGCCGCCGATGGCGCGGGACGAGCCGGTGATGACGTTGAACACGCCCGCGGGAATGCCGGCCCGTTGGGCGAGTTCGGCAACCGCCAGCGCGGACAGCGGTGTTTTCGATGCGGGGCGGACGATGAAGGTGCAGCCTGCCGCCAGTGCGGGCGCGGCTTTGCGGGTAATCATGGCGTTGGGGAAGTTCCACGGCGTGATGGCGGCGCACACGCCGACGGGTTGGCGGATGACGCTGATGCGCTGATCGGCACGCGGGGCGGGGATGGTGTCGCCGTAAACGCGCTTGGCTTCTTCGGCAAACCATTCGATATAGGATGCGCCGTAGGCGATTTCGCCGCGCGCTTCGGCCAGCGGCTTGCCTTGTTCGGCGGTCAGGATGCGCGCCAGGTCGTCTTGGTGCGCCGTCATCAGGTCGAACCAGCGGCGCAGGATGCGGCTGCGTTCGGCGGCGGGGCGTGCCGCCCAGTCTTTTTGCGCGGCGGCTGCGGCGGCAACTGCGGCGCGGGTTTCGCTTTCACCCATATCGGGTACGTCGGCCAAGTGCTCGCCTGTGGCGGGGTTGCGCACGGACAGGGTGCGGCCGCTTTCGGCATGCCGCCATGTGCCGTCAATCAGGCATTCGGTTTTGAACAGGGTGTTGTCGTTCAGTTTCATGCTGCTCCTCCTTTTTTGTTGCGATGCCGGATTCGTGAGGCCGTCTGAAAAGGCGGAAAATGAAATCCGGGCGTTTTGCAGGTGGTGCAAAACGCCCGAAACTATACGCCTGACGGCGGGTTTTGTCTTTTCAGACGGCCTCTGGGGCAGGGCTCAGCCGTTCAGGGTGCGGGCGAAGAGGATGTTGTTTTCCAGTTCGATGTGGTCGGCCAAATCGTCGGTGAATTCTTTGGCCAGGGCGTACAGCCGCTGCCATGAGCCGCAGGCGTTTTCCGGCGGGGTGAAGTCGTTGGTCAGGCTGCGCAGTTGGGCAATCGCGCCCTGATGGTCGTCGTGTTCGTGCATCATCATGCGGATGGGCATGGCCGCACCGCTGCCCGCGCCTTGGTCTATCATGGGGAACAGGATGCGTTCTTCTTTCATCATGTGGCTCAGCAATTCGTTTTGAATCGCCTGCACCAGCGGGACGAAATCTTCGGGAAAGCTGCCGGTGTGCACTTCGGCCACTTTTTCGCCCAGTTCCAGCATTTCGGCCATTTGGCTGCGGTGGGTGTCGTGATAGCGGGGGACGATGTGGGCAGTGATGTTGTTCAGCGGGGCGTTTTGCCAGATGCTCAGGTCAGTCATGGTTGTGTTCCTTTTTTATCGTGTTGTTTAAAGATGCGGATTATAGGAATGTTTTGCCGGCGGGGCAAACAAAGAGAGGCCGTCTGAAAAACGCTTCGCGGCAAAAAGCGTTTTCAGACGGCCTTTATGGTTTATCCGGGACTTATTCGCCCAACAGCCAAGCCTGAGCTTCGGCGGCGGTGTCGAAGTATTTCGGGTGGGTGCGGGTCAGCAGGTCGGAGATGTGGGTAGCGAATTTGATCCAGATGTCGTCCACCACAATGGCGATGCGGCCGAAGTCTTTGTCGTGCGCGTTGACGAATTTCAACTGCTCCCAAGCCATATCGATGGTGAAGTCTTTCAACATGCTCAAATCCAGCAGCAGGTCGGGGCGGTGGACGCGTTCGACGGCTTGAAGTATGGCTTGTTCCAACTCGCGGAAATCTTCGAGGGTAAATTCGTTGTAGAGCGCGACGTTCAAGCCGTAGCTTTGTTCTCGGATGGAAATCATGATTCAGCCTTTCTGTTATGGGAGTTTATTTTTTCAAACCGCTCAAAATGCCGCCGACGATAATAATACCGATACCCAGCCATTCCTGCCAGCCGATTTGCTCGTTAAACAGCACAATGCCGGACAGTGTGGAAAAGACGACGGTCAGATAAGCCAGCGCGGCAACGGTGAATTTCCGGCCGACGGCGTAGGCGTGGGTCATGGTCAGCTGCGCCAGCATGGCAGACGCGCCGATGCCGAGCAGGTAGGGCAGCGATTGCAGGGAAGGGTGGTGCCAGCCGGTAAACGTGGCCAGCACCGCGCCCATTATCATGCCGACCAGCGAGAGGTAGAACACTACCCGCCAGGCCGGTTCGCCCGCCAGGGAAAGTTCGCGCACCTGCAAATATGCCCAGCCCGACAGCAGGCCGCCGCATAGGCCGACGGATGCGGCGAAAACCTGCCCGCCGCCCACCGACGGGTGCAGCAGCAGGACCACGCCGGCAAAGCCCAGCAACAGTACGCCCTGCATATAGAGCGAAATCCGTTCGCGCAGCACGATAAACGACAAGACGGCGAGGAAAATCGAGGAGGTATAGGAGAGGGTTACGCCGGTGGCCAGCGACAGGTGCATCACGGCATAGAAGTTGCACATCATGGCCACTGTGCCGACGACGCTGCGGTTGAGGTGGCGCGGCAGGTTCGGCGTGGAAAAGGTTTTTCCCTGCAATTTGGCCAGCCCGCCCAGCACCACGGCGGCAAACAGCATGCGCCAGAAAACCAGCTCGCCGCTGCCCATGCCGAATTTTTGATGGGCGGCTTTGATGCAGAGGTTCATCAAGGTGAAAAACAGGGCGGCGGCAATCATCCAGGCCGACCCTAAAAGCTCTCGGTTTTGTGCTTTCATGGCTGGGTAAGGTAAAGAGGCCGTCTGAAACGGCTGAAAACGGGGATTATACGGGAAAGCAAGGTGTAGAGGCCGTCTGAAAGTTTGGAGCGGGCGCGGGCGGCTGTTTGGCGTAACCGCTATTGTCGTGCTGCGGCTTCGTTTTAGCTTCGCAGAAACTCCGCTTCCTGACGGAAGCTTCGTTTTAGCTCCGCAGAAACTCCGCTTCCTGGCGGAAGCTTCGTTTTCAGACGGCCTGTTATCCAGTACAATCCCCTGCCTTTGTTGTAAGGAAACGATATGTATTTTGTAGACCGCAGTGCCGTGGTGCTGAAACCGACGCAGAAATTCCTCGATTGGCTGAAGTCCACCGATGAAAATATGCCCGAATTGACGTTGGAGCAGATACGCAGCAACTGCTCGGTGTTTTTGGTGCCCGAGTTCGATATGCCGGAAGCGGTGGTCGGCTATTTCGACGAACGTTACCGCCAAATTTTCGAAGCGGAAGTCTCTTCATGGGAAGTGCCGCAGAAGCATTGGCCGCAAGATATGGGCTTACAGGCTTTCTGGGAATTTTTCGATGTCGAAATCCACGATATGGTGTTGGATATGGATGATGCCGACATCAAAATCGAGCCTGTATTCGACAACATGATGTAATACCGTGCAGCCGTTTATCGTCGAAGTCAGGCCTTCGCGGATGCTGATTGTTTTGGTCGTTGCCCTGCATGTTGCTGCCATCGCCGTCTGCGGGCTGTATTTCGAAGGATGGCGGATGGCGGCAGGTTTGGCCGCTTTGGCGTTTTCGCTTCTCTACGCCTTATATGCCGGCTGCGGTTTCGGCCGTGATTCGGTTGCCCGCATCAGCATCGATGCCAAGGGCAGGGCGGCATTGCTGATGCGACGGAACCAAACGGCTTTTGAGGCCGTGCTTCTGCCGGGCAGCATGGTTCACCGCGCGGTTTGTTTTTTACACTGGCGCGTGGGCGGGCGGGTTATCCGCCAGTGCCTGCCTGCGGATGCCGCCGGACGGCAGGCTTACCGCCGCCTGACAATATGGGCGCGCTACGGCCAACCCAAACACAAGGACGGATTATGAAAAAAACACTTCCCTTATTCGCCGCCGCACTGATTCTGGCGGCTTGCAGCTCCGAGCAGAAACCTGCTTCCGAGCCTGTGGTGCGGCAAACAACCGTTACCCCCATGCAGCAAATGCCGAAATTCGATGAGTCTGCCGCCTCCGTGTCGCTGGTGGGTTTCAACGGCAACGACAATGTGCAGCGGTTTATCGATTTTGAAGCGGCAAACGGCCGTTACAATAAAGCCGAACTCCAAGCCTTTTTTAATGGTGTGGTGTATAAACCCAATATTATCAATATCATGAATAAGCCGGGTACGTCGCGGCCGTGGTATGAATTCCAAAAAGGCAATGCGGGGGCGGCCAAAATCGCCGACGGCCGCAATTTCTATATGAAAAACCGCCAGGTCATCGACCAAGTGGCGCGAGAATACGGCGTACCGGCGGAAGTCATCGTCGCTATCGTCGGCATCGAAACCAATTACGGCCGCAATATGGGCAGCTTCCGTTTGGCCGATTCGCTTTCCACGCTGGCTTTCGATTATCCGCGCCGTGCGGACTTCTTCCGAAAAGAGCTGCACGAGCTCTTGCTGATGAGCAAAGAGGAAAATCAGGATCCGTTCTGGTTTACCGGCAGTTATGCCGGCGCGATGGGTATGCCGCAATTTATGCCTTCGAGTTACCGCAAATGGGCGGTGGATTACGACCGCGACGGGCATAGGAACATTTGGGGCAGCGTACCCGATGTGGCCGCATCTGTGGCGAATTACCTGAAATCGCACGGTTGGAAGACGGGCGGGAAAATGGTGATTCCGGTGCTGCTCACACCGACTCCGAAGCTCGAGGCGGTTATCGAGGAAAAAACCGAGTTGAAATACACCGTCGGCCAGTTGCGCCGGATGGGGGTTGAAATCCAAGAGCCGGTGGCCGATCACGAGCGCGCGGTTTTATTCAAGCTGGAAGTTTCGCCCGGCCTTTACGAATACTATATCGGCCTGAATAATTTTTATGCGGTTTGGCAGTACAACCACAGCCGGATGTATGTAACCGCCGTATGCGATATTGCCAACGGTGTCGGTTCGGGCGGTTTGTAGGCGGTTGGATGGAGGCCGTCTGAAAAGGCCGAACCAAACAAAATCAGGACAATGCAAAGCCGCGTTGTCCTGATTTTTGTATTTGCCGTTTCAGACGGCCTCAACGTTCCAAAGCCTTACAAATCGGCCAGACGCTCGACGCTCGGCGCATAGTAATAGGCACTGCGTTTGGCGGTGGACATGTGTTTCAGCAGTAGGTCGATTTTGCCGTCTTTTTCGCCGAACATAAATTTCAGCTGTTCGTCGATGTTGTGCAGGCTGGCGCAGTAGGCGATGAATTGCAGGCCGTGTTCGCCGCCGACTTGGCCGAAAGGCAGGCTGCGGCGGACGATTTTCAGGCCGACGCCGTTTTCTTTGATGTTGGTACGGCCCAGGTGCGAATCGGGCAGCCGCTCTTCGCGGGGAAATTCGATGTTGTCGGCTTTGCTGCGGCCTACGGCCTGTTCTTGTTCGGTTACGCTGATGTTGTCCCATTTTTTCAGGTCGTGCAGGTATTGCTGCAGCACCACATAGCTGCCGCCCGCGCTTTCTCCTTCGGCAATGATGCCGACGGAGGCGATTTTTTCGTCGCCGTGCGGGTTTTCCGTGCCGTCTACGAAGCCGTCCAAGCCGCGTTCTTCCGGCATACGGAAGCCGTGGGTTTCGTTTTTCATTTCAACCGATTCGCCGAAGGCGGCCATCACTTTTTCCGCCAGCAGGTAGTTCAGGCCGGTATGGGTGGATTGGATGTGTATCATCAAATCGCATTGGGTGGCGGGGCACAGGCCGTTGCCCAGCAGCACGAACGGGCGGATTTCTTCGCCTTCGCCGTTGTGGTTCAGGCTGCGCCAAAAATCCGCACCGAAGGCGATGGTCATACCCAGTTCGTGTCCGGGGAAACGGGCTTGACAGTCGGTCAGTGCGGCGATGGCTTCGCGGCAGGCGGTTTTGACTTTCGCCGCATCGCGCACGTCGGCTTCGATGTAGATGGCGGCGGTAATGGTTTCGGGGATGATGGCGGATTGCGGGGTGCTCATATGGGTTTCCTTTCTTTTGTTCGGTTTGAGGTGATGGAGGCCGTCTGAAGGATGGTTTTCGGTTTTTCAGACGGCCTCATTGTCTTACTCGGCCCAGTTTTTCTTCTTGCTGGTTTTGCCTATACCCGGATTGAAGCTGTTGGTCGGGTCGAGTTTGCGGTAGAACTGTTTGAGCGCGGGTTTCGCTTCGTATAAATGGCCGACGTTGTGCTCGGCGGGATATTGCGCGCCGCGTTGGTCTAAGAGATGCAGCATTTCGTGTTCCAATGCCATGCAGTCGTTGCCTTTTTTGATGATGTAATCCTGATGGAAAACGTGGCACATGAAATGTCCGTAGTAGAGCTTGTGGATGATTTTATTGTCGATTTCCTGCGGCAGTTTTTCAAACCAATCGCGGTCGTCGCGGCGCAGGGCGATGTCCAGCGCGACCAAATCTTCCACTTCGTCATCATGCACGGCGCGGTAGCGGATGGCGGCGGAAGCGACGGCAAAGCGGTGCAGCATGGCAGCTTGGGTTTCTTCGGCGTTGCATTCGAAAAACGCGCCGCCGTGGTGTGCAAAATACTCTTTCAGGAACGCGCGCGCTTCATCGACGCCTTTTCCGCCCATTTTCAGAATCAGATGGTGTTCGTATTTGTCGCGGTAATCGCGCATGGATTTAGGTAGGTGGTCGGGCAGGTATTTGCTGACGAACTGCATGACTTTGTCGGAAAAATGTTTGGGTAGGAAGCTGACTTTTTTGCCGAATCGGTCAACTTTGGCTTTGAAATCAAATAATTTCGGCAGTTGGTGCGTACCGAATTTTTTGATGACGTAGAACGTATCTTTGCCGTACACGTCGGCAATATCGAAAGCGTCACGATGGATGTATTCGCCGGAAACGGGCAGGCTTTCAAATTCGCCCAAGGCGGCGCGGCGGATGTCGGTCAGTTCGTTGATGTCGTTGGTGCCAATGTAGAACACGGCGGTTTGTTTTTCTTGCGGGAAAGTGTCCAAACGAACGGCAAAAACCATCAGTTTGCCCGCACAACCGGACGCTTCGTAATGGCGCGCCGGGTCGGCATTAAAACGCGCGGCGGTCGGCTCGTCCACTTGGCGAACATGGTCGCAATAGGCATGGTCGTGTCCTTTGCCCGCGTCTTGCGTGATGTCTTTTCTCTGATAATGATGGCCTTGAAGATTGGTCAGGATTTCTTCGGGCGTATCGCCCAAATCTATGCCCAGATGGTTGACCAGCTCCAGTTTGCCCTCTTTGTTGATTTGGGCGAACAGCGCCATTTCTGTGTAGGCCGGGCCGCGCTGCACCAATGCGCCGCCGGAGTTGTTGCACACGCCGCCCAAGACGGACGCGCCGATACATGAAGAGCCGATGACCGAATGCGGTTCGCGCCCCAAAGGTTTCAGCAGCAATTCGAGCTGGTTCAGGGTCGAGCCGGGCAGGCAGACAACTTGTTCGTTGTTGTTGATGGTTTGGATAATGTTCATCCGCATGGTGTTTACAATCACGATGTCGCGGTCGTAATCGTTGCCGTCGGGGGTCGAGCCGCCCGTCAAACCGGTATTCGCCGCCTGCGTAATCACAATCACGTCCGCTTCAACGCAGGCCTGCAAAATTTTCCACATTTCCAGAATGGTTCCGGGGCGCACCACCGCCAACGCCTTGCCCTCGCCGAAACGGTAGCCTTGACGGTATTGTTCGGTTTTCGCGGGGTCGGTGATGATGTATTTTTCGCCGACGATGCCGGCCAGGTTTCGGGTGAGTTGCGATGCGTCCATAATTGAAGTGCCTTATTGTCTGTGATTGAGTTGAGGCCGTCTGAAAAACCTTTCAGGCGGCCTGGCGGTGCAGCAGGCATTATACTGCCGTGCCGACGGGGTGGACAAATTTAAACAGGTGCTGCAAGCGGGTTGAGGCCGTCTGAAAGCATTTGTACGGCGCGTGTTTTCGGGGAGGCGGGACAGTGCGGGCCAATAAAGGCCGGAAAGGCCGTTTAAATACCGTATCCGTTGCTGTTTCTATGCTGCCTGCATTGTTTGAATTTTTACCTCGGGGTATTTAAACAATTGATATTCCTATATTCTAGCAATGCCTTATCGCGGAACGGCATGAAAAAAATAAATGTTAAGGTGCTTGCATTATTGCAAAAAAGCGCAAACCAGGTGGCCGATATGCTATCTAAAACCGAAGTCGGCATGTTAAGATGGGAAATGTAAAGATTTTGAATCCACCAACCGCAAAGGATTAAACCATGAGCCGAGTATTATTAGTAGACGATGATGCCTTGTTGACCGAACTTCTGACCGAATACCTGACCGCGGAAGGCTTGGAAGTGCGCAGTGTGCCGGACGGCGAGGCCGGTGTCCAGGAAATCTTGTCCGGGCAGTACGACGTGGTGGTTCTCGACTCCATGATGCCGAAAATGAACGGCTTGGACGTATTGAAAACCGTGCGGGCGCAAAGCAGCATCCCGATTATCATGCTGACGGCCAAAGGCGATGATATAGACCGCATTATCGGCTTGGAAATGGGTGCGGACGATTATGTGCCGAAACCGAGTACCCCGCGCGAATTGTTGGCGCGTATCAACGCCATTTTGCGTAGGGCGCAAAACCAGCACGATCAGGGCAATGCTTCCAACAGCCTGTCGGTCAGCAATGTTACCCTTTATCCGTCGAAACGGCAGGCCACTATCGGCGACGGCCCGTTGGAATTGACCAGTACCGAATTCAATCTGCTGGAAGTGCTGATGCGTCATGCAGGGCAGGTTGTCAGCAAGGAAACCCTTTCCATCGAAGCGCTGGATCGCAAGCTGGCCAAATTCGACCGCAGCATCGATGTGCATATTTCCAGTATCCGCCACAAATTGGGCGACGCTTCATTGATTCAAACCGTGCGCGGTTTGGGCTATCTGTTTGTCAAAAACTGATTAGAAAGCCGATGCTCAGATGAAGCTGTTCCAACGTATCTTCGCCACGTTTTGCGCCGTGATTATCTGCGCCATATTCGTGGCGAGTTTTTCATTCTGGCTGGTTCAACAGTCGCAGGCCGAAAACCATTTCAACCAACAGCGTGCGATTGACGAAATTCTGCTGGCCAATGCGGTATCCGCTTTCCGTGTGCGCGGCGAAGCGGGTGCGCGCGAAATGCTGCAGGGCTGGCATGAGGGGCAGGGTCCGGAAAAAATCCTCATCATCACCGGCGACGAACAGAGCGACTTGCTCGGGCGGAAAGTAGATCCCAAGCGGATTGAGAAAGCGCGGGAGTATGCGTTGGAAAATCCGGACAGTAAAAGCGTTCATTTGGAATACGGCCGCTGGGGCGAAGAATATCTGTTTTTCATCCGCAATTGGGACAGCACGGAAATCCAGCGTCGTCCGAGTCCGCTGTATATCCCCGGCCTGCCTTTGGAACAGACGTGGCATGAAATCATCATTTTGGGATTTATTTTCCTGGTCGGCTTGGCTTTGGCCTACATTCTGGCCAACAACATCACGCGCCCCATACGCATTCTCGGGCAAGGGATGAAGCGTTTGGCGGCCGGGGAGTTGGAAACGCGCATTACCCAGCTGATGGATAACCGCGATGACGAACTCTCCCAGCTGGCCATCCAGTTCGACAAAATGGCGCAGCAATTGCAACAGCTGGTGGCCAAAGAGCGGCATTTATTGCACCATGTTTCGCACGAAATGCGTTCGCCGCTGGCGCGTATGCAGGCGATTGTCGGCCTGATACAGTCGCAGCCGCAGAAGCAGGAGCAATATTTGCAGCGTTTGGAAAGCGAACTGGTGCGGATGGACACGCTGGTGGGCGAACTGCTGACCTTGTCGCGTTTGGAAACGGCCAACGTCAAACTTGAAAAAGAGCCTTTGAAACTGGTACCGTTTATGCGGAACCTGGTGGAAGACAGTCAGACTTTAGCGGAGAAAAACGGCCAAATCGTCGAGCTGGTGATAGAAAAAATGCCTGAAGATGCCGAAATATTGGCCAATGAAAGCTACCTCTACCGCGCATTTGACAACGTAATCCGCAATGCCATGAATTACAGCCCCGAGGGCAGCACCATCAAAGTCCATATGGGGCAGGATGCGAAAAATTGGCTGATGGATGTTACCGATAACGGCCCCGGTGTGGCTGAAAACCAATTGCCGCATATTTTCACCGCTTTTTACCGCGCGGACAGCAGCGGCAACAAGCCGGGAACAGGTTTGGGACTGGCCTTGGCCAAACATATCGTCGAACAGCATTGCGGCAACATCAAGGCGGAAAATATGCAGCCGAACGGCTTGCGGGTCTGCTTTATATTTCCGAAAAAAGCCTGTAATGCCTGTATAGACCGAAATCAGAGATAGCATATGAACGGCAGGCCGTCTGAAAACCGTTAAAGTTTCAGACGGCCTTACGCTTGAACAGCCTTTTATGGCATAATCCGTCAGTTTTCAGACGGCCTTTCATTCTTCAAAAAGGTCGTCTGAAAACAAGTTGGCAACTGCCGCATTATTTCCAACCGCCGCATAGTCTGAAACCCTAACACTGCGCATTACCGCCCGGCCGAGTGTGCAGTGTTAGTGTTTTAGCTTTGCGGCCTAAACCGAAAGGACTTCACATGTTCGATAAACATATCAAAACCTTCCAATACGGCAAACATACCGTTACGCTGGAAACAGGCGAAATCGCCCGCCAAGCCGCGGCAGCGGTTAAAGTGTCCATGGGCGACACCGTTGTCTTGGTGGCCGTTACTGCCAACAAAGAAGTAAAAGCAGGGCAGGACTTCTTCCCGCTGACCGTCGATTATCTCGAGCGCACCTATGCCGCAGGTAAAATCCCCGGCGGTTTTTTCAAGCGTGAGGGCAAACAGAGCGAGAAAGAAATCCTCACCAGCCGCCTGATCGACCGCCCCATCCGTCCGTTGTTCCCCGAAGGCTTCTATCACGACATTCAAATCGTAGCCATGGTGGTTTCGCTTGATCCCGAAATCGATTCCGACATTCCCGCCATGATCGGCGCGTCCGCCGCATTGGTATTGAGCGGCGTACCGTTTGCCGGCCCCATCGGTGCGGCACGCGTCGGTTATGCAGACGGCGCATATCTGTTGAACCCGACCAAGTCCGAGCTGGAAAAATCCCAGTTGGATTTAGTGGTGGCCGGTACGGCAAAAGCCGTTCTGATGGTGGAATCCGAAGCGCAAATCCTGCCTGAAGACGTGATGCTCGGCGCAGTGGTGTACGGTCATGAGCAAATGCAGGCCGTCATTGCCGCCATCAACGAATTCGCCGACGAAGTCAATCCCGAAGTGTGGGATTGGAAAGCACCCGAAACCAATGAAGAATTGGTGGCCAAAGTGCGTGAAATCGCAGGCGCAACCATTGCAGAAGCCTTCAAAATCCGTTCCAAACAGGCACGCAGCGCGAAAATCGCCGAAGCATGGTCGGCCGTTGAGGCCGCGCTGATCAACGAAGACACCGATACGTTGGCAGCCAATGAAATCAAAGGCATCTTCAAACATCTGGAAGCCGATGTGGTCCGCGGTCAGATTCTTGACGGACAACCGCGCATCGACGGCCGCGATACCCGCACCGTCCGCCCGATCAATATTCAAACCGGCGTGCTGCCGCGTACCCACGGTTCCGCCCTGTTTACGCGCGGTGAAACCCAAGCCCTTGCCGTAGCCACTTTGGGTACTTCGCGCGACGAGCAAATCATTGACGCGCTCTCCGGCGAATACACCGACCGCTTCATGCTGCATTACAACTTCCCGCCGTATTCCACCGGCGAAGTCGGCCGCATGGGTGCGCCCAAACGCCGCGAAATCGGCCACGGCCGCCTGGCAAAACGCGCATTGATTGCCGTCTTGCCCGAGCCGGAAGATTTCAGCTACACCATGCGTGTCGTATCCGAAATCACTGAATCCAACGGTTCTTCTTCTATGGCCTCCGTCTGTGGCGGCTGCTTGAGCCTGCTGTCTGCCGGCGTGCCGCTGAAAGCACACGTGGCCGGTATCGCGATGGGCTTGATTTTAGAAAACAACAAGTTTGCCGTCTTAACCGATATTCTGGGCGATGAAGACCACTTGGGCGATATGGACTTCAAAGTGGCCGGTACGACCGAAGGCGTTACCGCACTGCAAATGGACATCAAAATCCAAGGCATCACCAAAGAAATCATGCAGATTGCGTTGGATCAGGCTAAAGAAGCCCGCCTGCACATCCTGGCGCAGATGAAAGAAGCCGTTGATGGCCCGCAGGAATTGTCGCAGCATGCCCCGCGCCTGTACACCATGAAAATCAACCCCGATAAAATTCGCGAAGTCATTGGTAAAGGCGGAGAAACCATCCGCGCCATTACTGCCGAGACCGGTACCGAAATCAATATTGAAGACGACGGCACAGTAACAATTGCCGCCACTACATCAGAAGCGGGCGAAGCAGCCAGAAAACGCATCGAAGAAATTACCGCCGAAGTGGAAGTGGGCAAGGTATACGAAGGTACTGTGGTGAAAATCCTCGACAATAATGTCGGTGCAATCGTAACAGTGATGCCGGGCAAAGACGGTTTGGTACACATTAGCGAAATCGCTCACGAGCGTGTGAAAAACGTCGGCGATTATTTGCAGATCGGCCAAACAGTTAATGTGAAAGCTTTGGCGGTAGACGACCGCGGTCGGGTTCGTTTGTCGATGAAAGCCCTGTTGGACAAACCGGCAGCAGAGTAAAGTAGTAGTAGAGGCCGTCTGAAAAGTTTCAGACGGCCTTCTTTCAAGACGGTTTTATATTTTTGAGTTGTGTAAGGCGGCGGCAGCTTTTGCCCAAATT
>NZ_KV790791.1:0-3516 GCF_001807735.1 Neisseria sp. HMSC31F04
TGCTGAGGAAAAGGAATTTTGCAAAGGTCTCAAAACATGAAACAGGCCGTCTGAAAACTCCGATGATATGGTTTTCAGACGGCCTTTTTGGCTTTATGCTTTAATGATTATCTGCTTACGAACTGTAAGCTTTATGGATAATTTTGACGGTTTTGCCGCTTTTGACAAATTCAGTGTCGGCGGAAAAGGGTGAAGCGCAATCCGAACCACGGTATTGCATATTGACACGGTTGGCGTTTTGACGGCGCAGTTTAAAAGACCATTCAAAAGTTTCGGGTTCGTTACCGCATTCTATTTTTTCTTTGGCATTCAGAGTCAAGTTTTTGCGCGGCAGGACGGACGGTACGGTTTTAGGGTAAGGTGCTTTATCGTTGTAACCTTGTTTCATAAAGGCCGCATAGGCTTGCTGCAGCGAGCCGGTGTAATCGCATTCGTAGCGGGTAACGATGGAATCGAGCTCCTGGTTGCCTGTGGGTTTCGTGCTTTCATGACAGGACAGGTTGCCGGCAAAAGCAGCTGGGGAGGCCAGAAGCAGGCAAAGCAGCAAAGGTTTAACAGACATCATAAGTTCCTTTAATTCGGTTTAACAGGACAGGCCGTCTGAAATCCAAATAAATTTCAAACAGCCTTATCTAAAAACAACGGCGCGATTATATATCCAACAATTTTTCTTGGCACTAAATTTCCCCATCCGCCAATTGCTTCAAACGATACAGTGCATCCAAGGCTTCGCGCGGGGACATCTCGTCGGGATGGATACTATCCAGCTCGGCAAACAATGCAGATGATTTTTCAGACGGCCTTTCGCCGTCTTGTGCCGAATCATCGGTAAAGTCCGGTTCAAAAGACGCAGAGCCGAAAAAATCCAACTGCGGCCTTTGTTCGGCGGCCTGACTTTCCAAATTTTCCAAATACTTTTGTGCCGCTTTCAATGCCCGTGCGGGCAGTCCGGCGAGTTTGGCCACCGCTATGCCGTAACTCTTACTGGCGGGGCCTGCTTCGATATGGTGCAGGAAAACGATATCCCGCCCCTGTTCCAACGCGCTCAAATGCATATTTACCGCTGCCGGGTAACGTTCGGGTAGAGCAGTCAGCTCAAAATAATGTGTGGCGAACAAAGCGAACGAACCGTTTTTCAACAGCAAATGTTCCGCTACCGCATGTGCCAATGCCAAGCCGTCGAAAGTGGATGTGCCGCGCCCCACTTCGTCCATCAAAACCAGAGACTGCGGTGTGGCGTGATTCAAAATATAAGCCGTCTCACTCATTTCCACCATAAAAGTTGAACGGTTTGATGCCAAATCGTCCGATGCCCCGATGCGGGTGAAAACCTGATCGATAGGGCCGATTTTTGCCGCCGAAGCCGGAACGAAACTACCGGTGTGCGCCATCAGCACAATCAGCGCGACCTGTCGCATATAAGTCGATTTGCCGCCCATATTCGGGCCCGTGAGCAGCATCAGGCAGTGTTTGTCGTCCAAGCGCGTATGATTGGCCGTAAAACGCTGCACTTGCTGTTCGACAACCGGATGCCGTCCGTCCGAAATCTCAATCACCGGATAATCCGCAAATTCAGGGCAGACATAGCCGGCCTCTTCAGCCGTGGCGGCAAAACAGCACAACACATCTAATGTTGTGGCGGCTTTGGCTGCTTTCTGTAATAGCGGAAGCATGTCCTGCAACTCCCGTATCAGGCCTTCGTACAATTTTTTTTCCAAAGACAAAGCCTGCTCTTGTGCCGTCAGCACTTTATCTTCAAAAACCTTCAATTCGGGAGTGATAAAACGTTCGACATTTTTCAGTGTTTGGCGGCGTTGGTAATCGGCGGGAGCCTGTTCCGCCTGAACCTTGGACAACTCGATATAAAAACCATGTACGCGGTTGAACTCCACCTTCAAAGTGGACAAACCCGTGCGTTCCCGTTCGCGCGCTTCCAAAGCCAGCAAAAATTCATCGCCGTGATTCTGAATATGGCGCAACTCGTCCAATTCGGCTGAAAACCCGTGATTGATTACCCCGCCGTCACGAAGCCAAACGGAAGGCTCGGGCAAAACAGCCGCCGCCAGCCGTTCGGCCACCGCCACACCTTCCGGAAAAATGCCTTGTAACGTATCCAGTAAAGGCGAAGAAGGTAGTTTAATCTGTGCCAAAGCAAACAAACTGTCGCGCAAACCGCTCAAATCGCGTGGTCGTGCCGAACCGACCGCAATCCGTGCCGCAATCCGTTCAATGTCTGCAATGCCTTTCAGACGGCCTGTAATGTCATCGTTGTTACCAAACAAAGCCGATACGGCCTGTTGTCGTGCACGGATATGGCTTCTGTTACGCAGAGGATGATGCAGCCACAAAGCCAGCAGGCGGCTGCCCATATGTGTGGCACAGCGGTCGAGTACCGAAAACAACGTGGGCGACTTTTTGCCGCCCAAAGTCTGCGTAATCTCCAAATTCCGCCGCGTGGCCGCATCCATGCCGATATATTGCTGTTCGCTTTCCAAACTTAACCCATCCAAATGGCGGGGCAGTTGCGACTGGGTCAGCTTGATATAATTCAACAATGCGCCGGCAGCTCCGATAGCGGGCGCATGATCATTCATTTCCAAACCAAATCCGCGCAGGTCCTGGCAGCCGAAATAGCGCGTAATCAAGTCAAAACCACTGTCCGCATCAAACTGCCAATCATGCAGCCGCGTAACATTTGCTTGTGGCAGACCGATATTGAGGGCGGATTTATCATCCGGCACAAGGATTTCTGCCGCCTGCAAACGTGCCAACTCGTCAACCAACCTGTCCGGCGTCGTCATTCTGACCTTAAATTCGCCGCTTTGCAGCGATGCCCAAGCAATCCCCAAACGTTTTTTTCTTATACAAACTGCTGCAATTCGGTTTGTTTCCTTATCTTCCAACAAAGCCGAATCCGTCAGGGTTCCCGGTGTAACAATCCGTACAACCTTTCGTTCCACAGGTCCTTTACTTGCGCCGACTTCGCCCACCTGCTCGCAAATCGCCACACTTTTCCCCAGCTTTACCAAGCGCGCCAAATACTGTTCCGCCGCATGATAAGGCACACCTGCCATCTTAATTGCTTCACCGTCCATCTGACCGCGAGTCGTCAAAGTAATGTCCAGCAACTTGGCCGCTTCCACCGCGTCGTCAAAAAACAACTCGTAAAAATCGCCCATGCGGTAAAAAACCAATTTATCCAAATGATCTGTTTTAATGCCCAAATATTGCTGCATCATAGGAGAAACGGCGGATTTGCTCATTTTCAGACGGCCTTATACTAAGAAAAAACAAAAGCCATTTTAGCAATTCGGGCGATGGATTAGGTGGGGAAATTTCGGTATGTGATTTTCAAACCAAAATTCAAAAATAAATTTCCATTACAAACAACAAGATTACAAAAATAAGTAAAAAAAATCCTAACAAGATTTGACACGAATTACTAGGTTCTGTATAGTTCGACTCTTCGCTGCTTCCGCAGCAATGCTCTTTAACAAACAGATTACCGATAAGTGT
>NZ_KV790792.1:0-26922 GCF_001807735.1 Neisseria sp. HMSC31F04
TGCTGAGGAAAAGGAATTTTGCAAAGGTCTCTGGTTATCAATGCACATCCTGATCCACATTCTACTGCTTCCGCCACCAACCGCATGGTCGCCCACCTGTTGACCAAACTGCCTGCAGGCAGCGTGCAAACGGTCAATTTGGCAGAAGCTGATATTCAGCCTTTGGATAAAGCAGCGCTGGAAATGTTTACCGTTACCCTGTTTCAAGGGCAACAACCGAACGAAGAACAGGCTGCACTGAAAGCTCGGCTGATGTCGATCGTGAACCAAGTCAAATCCGCCCGCCGTCTCGTTATCGCCTACCCTATGTATAACTTCGCCATTCCCGCCCTCCTGAAAAACTGGCTGGACAATCTGGTTATGCCCGGCGAAACCTTCCGCTACGGCGAAGACGGTGCGCCCAAGGGTTTGATGGGCGAGCATAAAGTGCTGCTGTTGCAGGCCAGCGGCAGCGTTTATAGCGAAGGTCCGATGGCGCAAATGGATTTTGCTTCAAGTTATTTGAAAACATTGCTTGGCGGTTTCTTGGGCTTCGCTTCCGTGGATACCGTTTACGCCGAAGGTACGGCAGGCGACTGGGAAGCCGCAGTCCAACGCGCCTGTGCAAAAATCGATGACGTATACGACCATTTTGCAGCTTGACGGTTTCAGGCAAGCAGAGGCCGTCTGAAAACTTAAATACGGTTCGGATTGATGAATCTGCAAACCGCAAGCCTAACCGGAGCGTCAAGACACGGCCGAATGCGGGTCAAGGTTTCCCAACCGAGCGTTAAAAGGCCGTCTGAAACTTTTCAGACGGCCGCAAAAACAAAACACCGAACACTTCCGTGTTCGGTGTTTTTAAATGGGGCGGCGAGCCTAACCCCCGGCACTGACTTATCAGAGTGGGCTGCTGGCTTCCGCCCCTGACCCGTTGCTCCAACTCACCATGCGGGGAGACCCGCCATAAGAAGGCGCGGATTATAACCGTATTGCGGCAAAACACCAAGCGGTATTTTCCCCGCCCCGCTTTCGTCCGCCCTCATTGCAAACAAGCGGATTGTCCACAGTTTAGACTTGAAATAACATTGAAGTTACATTACATTACAAACCATCACAAATCCGGCCGGGCTTTCAGACGGCCTCAATAACAAAACGACGGCAAATGCCGCAACACGGACACCAAACCATGACGACTGCCACGCAACAACGCATCCGCGAAATCCCCTACAACTACACTTCTTATTCCGACCGAGAAATCGTCGGCCGACTGTTGGGCGAAAAGGCTTGGCAGACGCTGGAAAATTTACGCGGACGGCGCAAAACTGGGCGTTCGGCGCGGATGCTGTTCGAAGTGTTGGGCGATATTTGGGCGGTGGTACGCAATCCTTATCTGGTGGACGACCTGCTCGAACACACCCACCGCCGCGAAGCCCTGGTGCGCGAAATGCGCCACCGTTTGAACGAAATCCAAAAGCGGCGCGACGACGACCCGCAGGTGGGCGAGCTTTTGCAGGCGGCGGAAAACGCCGTGTCCGCCTTCGACGGCAGCTTCGAAGCCACGCGCAAAAAGCGGGCGCAGATTTTGGCCAAGCTGTCCAAACATACGAAAAAACATAATATTATGTTTGACGGGCTGGCGCGGGTAACGCACGTTACCGATGCGACCGACTGGCGCGTCGAATATCCTTTTGTCGTCGTCAATCCCGACACGGAAGCCGAAATCGCGCCCTTGGTGCGCGCGCTGATTGAGTTGGATTTGACGATTATCCCGCGCGGCGGCGGCACGGGTTATACCGGCGGCGCCGTGCCTTTGGATGCCATGAGCGCGGTCATCAATACGGAAAAGCTGGACAAGCATCGCGGTGTCGAATTTGTCGAACTGGCGGGTTTAGACGGCAAACATCCGATTATCCATTGCGGCGCGGGCGTGGTAACGCGGCGGGTGGAAGAAACCGCGCATCAGGCGGGTTTGGTGTTCGCCGTCGATCCGACTTCTGCCGACGCGTCCTGTGTGGGCGGCAATGTGGCGATGAACGCGGGCGGCAAAAAAGCCGTGTTGTGGGGGACGGCGTTGGACAACCTTGCCTACTGGCAGATGGTCAACCCGCAGGGCGAATGGCTGTGCATCGAGCGCGTGCGCCACAATTTCGGCAAAATCCACGACGAAGAAACCGCCGTGTTCGACGTTCACACGCTGGATTCAGACGGCCTCAATATCGTTAAAACCGAACGCTTGGAAATCCCCGGCCACAAATTCCGCAAAGTCGGTTTGGGCAAAGACGTTACCGACAAATTCTTGAGCGGCCTACCCGGCGTGCAAAAAGAAGGCACGGACGGCATCATCACCAGCGTCGCCTTCGTGTTGCACAAAATGCCGAAATACACGCGCACCGTGTGTATGGAGTTTTTCGGTACGGTCGCCACCGCCACGCCTTCTATCGTTGAAATCCGCGATTTCCTGCTCGCCCACGACAGCGTTCGGCTGGCGGGTTTGGAACATTTGGACTGGCGTTATGTCCGCGCCGTCGGTTACGCCACCAAAGCGGCAGGCAAGGGGCGGCCGAAAATGGTCTTGCTGGCGGATGTCGTTTCAGACGACGAAGCCGCAGTAGAGGCAGCCGCCGAACACATCTGCGAACTTGCCCGTGCCCGCGACGGCGAAGGCTTTATCGCCGTGTCGCCTGAAGCGCGCAAAACCTTCTGGCTCGACCGCAGCCGCACCGCCGCCATCGCCAAGCACACCAACGCCTTTAAAATCAACGAAGACGTGGTGATTCCGCTGGAGCGGCTGGGCGAGTATTCAGACGGCATCGAACGCATCAACATCGAGCTTTCCATCCAAAACAAACTCAAACTCTGCGCCGCATTGGAGCAATATCTGTCGGGCAAACTCCCCATCGACAAAATGGGCACGGACCTGCCGACCGCCGAACTTTTGGGCGAACGCGGCAAACACGCCCTTGCCCACGTTTCCGCCGTTAAGGAGCGTTGGGACTGGTTGCTCGCCCATCTCGACACGCCGCTTGCCGACTACAAAGCCCGCTACGGCGCAGCCGTCCAGGCCGCACCCGAAGCCAAAGATGACGAAAGCTGTTTCACCGCCTTCCGTGATTTCCGCCTGCGCGTGTCGGTGAAATCCGACGTAATGAAGCCGCTCGCCGAAATCTTCAGCGGCAAAACCGACACTAAAATCATTGAAGGCTTGGGCAAAATCCACGCCAAAACCGTGCGCGGGCGTGTTTTCGTCGCCCTGCATATGCACGCCGGCGACGGCAACGTCCACACCAACATCCCCGTCAATTCCGACGACTACGAAATGCTGCAAACCGCGCATAAGGCCGTAGCGCGGATTATGAACATCGCCCGCAGCTTAAACGGCGTAATTTCGGGCGAACACGGCATCGGCATCACCAAACTCGAATTCCTGTCGGACGAAGAAATGCAGCCCTTCTGGGACTACAAGGCCAAAGTCGATCCGCACGGCCGCTTCAACCGCCGCAAGCTGATGAAAGGCTCGGATTTGCGCCACGCCTACACCCCGTCTTTCGAACTGTTGGGCGCGGAATCGCTGATTATGGAACAGTCCGATTTGGGCAAAATTACCGAATCGGTAAAAGACTGCCTGCGCTGCGGCAAATGCAAACCCGTCTGCTCCACCCATGTTCCGCGCGCCAACCTGCTGTACAGCCCACGCAACAAAATCCTCGGCGTGGGGCTTTTGACCGAAGCCTTCCTGTACGAAGAGCAAACCCGCCGCGGCGTATCGCTGAAACACTTCGACGAGCTCAACGACGTGGCCGACCACTGCACCGTGTGCCACCGCTGCGTCAAACCCTGCCCCGTCAATATCGACTTCGGCGACGTTACCGTGGCCATCCGCAACCTGTTGAGAAAGGCGGGCAAACGCCACTTCAACCCCGCCGTATCCGCCGGACTGGCCTTTTTGAACGCCAAAGACCCGCGCGCCATCAACCTGATGCGCAAAGGCGTGGTTCAGGCGGGCTTCAAAATGCAGACCATGGGCTACGATTTGGCGAAAAAACTGCATTTGGGCGCAGACAGCCTGAAAAACGCGCCGAAAACCACGGTCGGCAAACCGTCCGTCAAAGAACAAGTCATCCACTTTGTGAACCGTCCGCTGCCGCGCCATGTGCCGCTGCAAACCGCCCGCGCCATGCTCGGCATCGAAGGCGACAAACACATCCCCATCATCCGCAACCCCGAACTGCCGGAAGATACCGAAGCCGTGTTCTACTTCCCCGGCTGCGGCTCGGAACGCCTGTTCTCCCAAGTCGGGCTGGCCACGCAGGCCATGCTGTGGCACGTCGGCGTGCAAACCGTGCTGCCGCCCGGCTACCTGTGCTGCGGTTACCCGCAAAACGCCCACGGCGATGCCGACAAAGCGGACAAAATGGTTACCGACAACCGCGTCCTGTTCCACCGCATGGCCAACACCCTGAATTATCTCGACATCAAAACCGTCGTCGTCTCCTGCGGAACCTGTTACGACGCGCTGGCCGAATACCGCTTCGAAGAAATTTTCCCCGGCTGCCGCATCATCGACATCCACGAATTTTTGCTGGAAAAAGGCGTGAAACTGCAAGGCATACAGGGCACGCAATACCTGTACCACGACCCCTGCCACACGCCGATAAAAACCATGAACCCGACCAAACTGGCGGGCGAACTCTTGGGCAAAGACGTGGTATTGAGCGACCGCTGCTGCGGCGAATCGGGCATGTTCGCCACCAAACGCCCCGACATCGCCAGCCAGGTGAAATTCCGCAAACAGGAAGAAATCGAGAAAAACCTGGCGCAGCTCCCGCCTGCCGAACAGGTGAAAATCATCACCACCTGCCCGGCCTGTATGCAGGGTTTGAGCCGCTACGAAGAAGACAACAACATCAAAGCCGACTACATCGTCATCGAAATGGCGCGCGGCATCTTGGGCGAAACCTGGCAGGACGATTTCGTGCAAAAAGCGAAAAACGGCGGCGTGGAACAAGTGTTGTTGTAAAGCCGGAAAAGTTTTCAGACGGCCTCTGAGGCCGTCTGAAAACTTTTCCCCACCCAAACGGCGGATATAACTTCATGCCTCCATCGCCGAATCGCGAAAATCAGTTAGACGGATACCCGAACCTTTCAGACGGCCTCAAAGGCCGTCTGAAAAATACCGCATCCGAAAAACCATGCCGACCAACCGCCGATAGGCGGAACTGAACCTCCCGCCGAATGTCCGCATCTTCCGACCGATTTCGCAACAGCAATCAGCCTATCTGGCCAAACTCATAAACGTACAACAGAAACATCACACAACCGCCTTCCGTGCCAACCCAAAACACGGCGGCCGTTGCGGCAGGTTTCCCTGCCAAAGCCGCAATGTGGCAAAACCTATGTTCAAACCGAAGCACCATTCATCACCCCGGCCGGCGAAACACGATTGGCCGACCTTTCAGACGGCCTCCCCGTTATAAGCAAATAAAAAACCGTTCCTTCGTCGGCAGCGCAATCGGCGGGACAATGGCTGCTATCCCGAAAACAATAATACCGCCGCCATGAAACCGAAATTTTGGCAAATGCCGCCGCCCGACCAAACCGCACCGGCCCGATTGCCCGAAAAAATCCGCCTGCTCGACCAACGCCTCGAACAAATCGCGCAACGCTTCCCCCAAGCCGTTTTCGCCTCCAGCCTGGCGGCGGAAGACATGATCGTCACCCACCGAATCGCCGCCGCCGACCTGCCGATTGCCGTCATCACCCTCGATACCGGCTGCCTCAACGCCGAAACGCGGGCACTGATCGCGCAAGTCCGCCGCCGCTACCCGCGCATCCGCTTCACCGTCTTTCATCCGCAGCCCGAAGAGGCCGCACGCTTCGTCGCCGAATACGGCGCGGGCGCGATGTACGAAAGCATAGAATTGCGCAAACAATGCTGCCACATCCGAAAAGTCGAGCCGCTCAACCGCGCCCTCGCCGCCGCCCCCGCCTGGCTGACCGGCCAGCGGCGCAGCCAATCGGTTACGCGCGGAGACCTGCCGTTTGAGGAAACCGACCACGCCCGCGGCATCGCCAAATTCAACCCGATTTTCGACTGGCAGGACGACGACGTTTGGGCCTATGCGCAAACCGCCGACCTGCCGTTAAACGCCCTCTACAACCAAGGCTACCCCAGCATAGGCTGCGAACCCTGCACCCGTCCGGTGAAATGGGATGAAGACATCCGCGCCGGACGCTGGTGGTGGGAAAGCAAAGACAGCAAGGAATGCGGCCTGCACAAATAAAGCCGCCCCGCCCTTCCGTCCGAACAGGCAAAGGCTTATCATGCCGCCGTTTTCCTTATCCGTTCAGACGGCCTCATCATGCCCCGCAGCCGACGACTCCTTACCCTGCTCGACCTGCTCCGCCGCCGGCACGGTCCCGTTACCGCCGAAACGCTGGCGCAGCAGTTATCGGTGAGCACGCGCACGGTGTACCGCGACATTGCCCAATTATGCGCACAAGGCGCCGACATTCGCGGCGAGGCCGGGCTGGGCTTCGTATTGCATACCGATTTTGGGCTGCCGCCGCTGATGTTCGACAAACCAGAAATCGAAGCGCTGGTATTCGGAATGCGCTGGGTGGCCGCGAACGGAGACGACGGTCTGGCCGCTGACGCCAAATCTGTGCTGGCGAAAATCGATGCCGTGCTGCCCGGCCATTTAAGGGAACACCTCAACACGCAGGCACTTTATCCCCGCCCGTGCCAAACCCGTCCGTTTACGCCGCAGGAAAGCGAAACGCTGTCCGCCATCCGTACTGCCCTGCGCGGCAACCGCGTCCTTTCGTTCGACTATACCGATGCCCAAGGCCGCCCTACCCGCCGCAGCGTCCGACCGTTGGCGGTCGGCTATTTTCCCGACGCCTGCCTGCTGGCGGCATGGTGCGAAAAGCGGCGGGATTTCCGCCACTTCCGCACCGACCGCATGTCAAACCTGAGCATCGGCGACACCTTCCCCGTTCCGCGCATGGTGCTGCTGCGCGAATGGCAGCGGCAGGAAGATTTGGATTTGTCGGTGTTTGAGATTTAGAAACCTATTTTTCAGACGGCCTCAAAGCCGTAACAGGCCGTCTGAAAATCTGAAAAACCGTAGCTTGTATTGATTTTCGACCGCCGTGGTTCCGTCATAGCCGGCTTGCTTCATCTTTGATGCGGCTATTGATTGCATCCCGTCATTCCCGCGCAGGCGGGAATCCAGGATATGGAATTTAGGAAACTTTTTTTCTCGGCAGGTTTCCGTACGGGCAGGCCTCCATTCCCGCCTGCGCGGAAATGACGAAAAACGAAACATCAAAACAGGCCGTCTGAAAAAGCCTGCTGACAAAAATTGACGCGCCCTGCCTGTATCATGGGTCTTTTCAACCCCGCAGGAGAAACACCATGCACCGTTTCACGCTCTACACCCATCCTTATTCCCGCGGCACCAACGTAGTCTGGATGCTGAAAGAATGCGGCGCGAAATACGACGTCAAACTGATTCCGTTCGGCGAAGCCATGAAATCCGCCGACTATCTGGCAGTCAACCCGATGGGCAAAGTTCCCGCACTCAAAGCAGACGGCACCGTGCTGACCGAAACCGCCGCCATCATCACCTTTCTAGCCGAGCAGTTTCCCGACAAACATCTGATTCCGGCCGCCGATTCGTTGGCACGCGGCGAGTTCTACCGCTGGCTGTGTTTCTCCATCCACCTCGAATACGCCGGATTCGACAAAATCCACCGTGTACCGGACAGCGATCAGCGGCGCAAAGACACAGGCTACGGCGATTTCGACACTGCCTTCGCCACCCTGCGCGACCATCTGTCCAAACACGACTTTATCGTCGGCGACCGCTTTTCCGCACTCGACGTATATTTCACCGGCCTGCTGATCCACTTTATCCGCACCATACCGAAGCGCGGCATACCCCCGGTTTTCACTGCAGACGAACCGGTCTTCTCCGCCTATATCGACCGCCACACCGCCCGCCCCGCCTTTGCCGAAACGATGGCTTGGGCGCAACAGGCCGCGGCGGAATTGGAAAAACAGGCTTGAGGCCGTCTGAAAACAATTTTTCGCCACACTTATCCGACATAAAACGGGGGTTTCCAAACAGAAACCCCCGTTTCACATATCGGCATCACCATGAATCCGTATGCGGCGGAACGCAAAAATTTCCCGCCGCAGCCCGAAACAACGTTTTCAGACGGCCTGTCCGCATTTAAAATGGCGTTTTTTCTCCGGCAGCCATCCATGACAGCACAAATCGGCATCGACTTGGGCACCACCAACAGCCTGATTGCCCAATTCATCAACGGCGAAACCCGCCTGATTCCCAACCGGCTCGGCCATTTCCTGACCCCCTCCGTCGTCAGCATAGGCGACGACGGGAAAATCCTGGTCGGCCTCGCCGCACGCGAACGCCTGCGCACCGCGCCCCAGTCCACCGCATCGGCCTTCAAACGCTTTATGGGCACGGACAAAACCTTCAAGCTCGGCAACAAAACCTTCCGCGCCGAAGAACTGTCCGCCCTCCTGCTGCGCAGCCTGAAGGAAGACGCGGAAGCGTTTTTGGGCGAAGCCGTGGATGAAGCCGTCATCACCGTGCCGGCCTATTTCAACGCCATCCAACGGCAGGCTACGCGCAATGCGGCGCAAATGGCCGGGCTGAACGTCCTGCGCCTGCTGAACGAACCGACCGCCGCCGGACTGGCCTACGGACTGCAGGAAAAGCCCGACGACACCCGTTTCCTGATTTACGACTTGGGCGGCGGCACGTTCGACGTATCCGTTTTGGACTATTTCGACGGCGTGGTGCAAGTATCCGCCAGTGCGGGCGACAACCATTTGGGCGGCGAAGACTTCGTACAGATATTGCGCCAATGCTTCCTGCGCCAATGCAAAGAACTGAGCGATGCCGAACGCGCCAAACTGAGCGACAGCAGCGAACTGTGGCAGGCGCTGGAAACCGCAAAACGGAAACTGGGCGAAGAAATGCAGGCCGAAATCTCGGTTAATGTCGGCGGCCGCATCGTTTCCGCCGTCATTACCCGCAACGAATTTTACGAAGCCGCCAAGCCCCTGCTGACCCGCCTGCGCCAGCCGCTCGAACGCGCCCTGCGCGATGCCAGGCTGCACCCCGACCAAATCGACAGCATCATCCTGGTCGGCGGTGCCACACGCATGCCGCTCATCCGCCAAACCATCGCCCAACTGTTCCGCCGCATCGCCAACGTTTCCGTCAATCCCGACGAAGCCATCGCGCGCGGGGCGGCGGTTCAGGCGGCCTTAATCGCGCGCGACGAAAGCGTGGACGAAGTCGTTTTAACCGACGTCATGCCCTTCTCGCTCGGCATCGAAACCAGCACCGACCTGGGCAACGGCGAACGCGCCTACGGCATTTTCAGCCCGATTATCGAACGCAACATGCCGGTACCCGTATCGCGCGAAGAACGCTACAGCACGGCATCGGACAACCAGACCGAAATCGAACTGCGCGTCTTGCAGGGCGAATCGGTTGCCGCCAAAGACAACCTCGAACTCGGCCGCCTGACCGTCAAAATCCCCCCGCGCCCCGAAGGCGAAGTGTATATCGATGTCCGGTTCAGCTACGACATCAACGGCCTGCTGGACGTGGATGTCCGCAACAGCGAGTTCGACATCTCCGCCAACCAAACCTTCCGCCACAACAGCGTAAACCTTTCCGAAGAGGAAATCCAAGCCTCGCTGAAAAAACTGGCCGCACTGAAAATCCACCCGCGCGACCAACAGGAAAATGTTTACCTGCTGGAAAAAGGCAAACGCCTGTATGAAGAACACCTCGGCGACCAACGGCAGATCATCGGCCACCGCATCATGATATTCGAACGCATCCTGGAATCGCAGGACCACGCCCAAATCCGCCGCGCGCAAAGTGAATTTGCCGAATTCCTCAGCCACTACGACGGCGGCTGGCTGCTGTAACCGCCTGCACGCCGACAGCAACAGGCCGTCTGAAAACGCGGCCCGTTTTACCCTTCCACCTCAACCGAAAGAAAGTAATATCATGAAATTTTTGAAAACCATCCCCCTGCTGTTAAGCCTGGCCGTTGCCACCGCGCAAGCCGCCGACGTCAATCCGCATCCGCAAAGCTTCGGCACCTGGCACGATGCAGACGGCGGAAACTTCGTCATCAACAAAAACGGCTTTAAAGAATTTGCCCATGTATCCGCCGAGTGCGGCCAAAAAAGCAAAGGTTATGTGCATGAAAGCTCTTGGATAAGCGGCAAAGAACTGGCCAAAAGCATCCGCGAAAGCATCGAAATCGAAGACTCGGACAATAAAGCATACGGCAGCGAAATGAACGCAGTGCTGAAAACCATCCGCCCCAATAAAAAATACCTGCGCATCGACGTGGCACTCAGTTGCAGCGACGGCGTGGAATCCTTCATCCAGCTCGACAAAAACAACGCCCTGCGCAGCACCACCGCGCCCGACGAATTTTTCCGCCGCGCCAAACGGGTGAAATAAACTGACAGGCCGTCTGAAAAGATTGCGAAAACATCCGGGCAGCCCGCCGTTCATTCCAACGGCGGCTGCCCGAATGTTTTCAGACGGCCAACCAATAGCGCAACGCCGCCAACAGCAGCGACACCGAAACGCAAACCCAAGCCGCGGTTTTCGCCGCCCTGTGCACCGCCTGCCGGTAACCGTCCGGCAACAGCCGCACAACCGCCAAAGCGGCCAGGGCGGCAAACAAAAAGAACTTCAATAAAAAAGAAACATGCATCCGGCAAGAAAGGCCGTCTGAAACAGCCATGCAAAAACAAAAGCCGTTATAATACGGCCTTTTCCCTCTCCCGCGCACACGTTATGACCGCCGCCGACAGCATAGGGCTGGTAACGCCCGAAAAAATCCCGTTCGAACAGCCGCTTGTCCTGCAAAACGGCCAAACCCTGCCGCGCTTCGATTTAATGGTGGAAACCTACGGCACACTCAACGCCGACAAATCCAACGCCGTATTGGTCTGCCACGCCCTCTCCGGCGACCACCACATCGCCGGCCGCCACCACCCCGACGACAAATACCCCGGCTGGTGGGACAGCATGGTCGGCCCCAGCAAACCCGTGGACACCAACCGCTTCTTCGTTATCGGGCTCAACAACCTGGGCGGCTGCGCCGGCAGCACCGGCCCGTTGAGCACCAACCCCGAAAACGGACAGGAATACGGCGCGGACTTCCCCGTCGTTACCGTAAAAGACTGGATCAGCAGCCAAGCCCTGCTGGCCGACCGCTTCGGCATCCGCCAATGGGCGGCCGTCATCGGCGGCAGCCTGGGCGGCATGCAGGCACTGCAATGGGCGATAGACTACCCCGACCGCGTGCGGCACGCGCTGGTGATTGCCTCCGCCACCCGCCTGTCGGCGCAAAACATCGCCTTCAACGACGTTGCCCGCCAGGCCATCATCACCGACCCCGACTTCCACGAAGGCCACTACCGCCGCTTCAACACCATCCCGCGCCGCGGGCTGCGCATCGCCCGCATGATGGGGCACATCACCTACCTGGCCGAAGAAGGCCTGGGCAGGAAATTCGGCCGCAGCCTGCACGACGGCATACGCTACGGCTACGGCGTGGAGTTCGAAATCGAATCCTACCTGCGCTATCAGGGAGACAAATTTGCCGAACGCTTCGATGCCAACACCTACCTGCGGATGACCAAAGTGCTGGACTACTTCAGCCCCGCCGCCGCCTTCGGCAACGACCTCGTTGCGGCACTGCGGCAAACCAAGGCCAAATTCTTCGTCGCCAGCTTCACCACCGACTGGCGTTTCGCCCCCGCACGCTCGCGCGCACTGGTCAAACACCTCGTCAAAGCTGGGCGCGACGTACAATACATCGAGGTCGAATCCAATCACGGCCACGATGCCTTCCTGATGACCGACCGCCCCTATATCGCCGCCGTGGCCGCATATATGGACAACGTTTACAAGGAGTTGCAGGCATGAACGAACTGCGCGACGACTTACGGCTGATTTACGACTGGATACCGGCGGGCAGCCGCGTACTCGACCTCGGCTGCGGCCGCGGCGAACTGCTGTCCGCACTGGTTCGTGAAAAACAATGCACCGGCTACGGCGTGGAAATCGACACCGAAGGCGTGCTGGCTTCCATCGCCAACGGCATCAACGTCATACAGGCCGACTTGGAACAAGGCCTGCAGGATTTCGACGACGACAGCTTCGACATCATCATCTTGAGCCAAACCATACAGGCGATGCAGAACACCGAAAACATCCTGCGCGACCTGACCCGCGTCGCCAAACAAGCCGTCGTCTCCTTCCCCAACTTCGGCTACTGGCGCAACCGCCTGCAAATCGCGCTCGGCGGCCACATGCCCGTCAGCGAACGCATGCCCTACCAGTGGTACAACACCCCCAACATCCACTGGTGCACTCTGCACGATTTCGACGCACTGTGCGCGAAAAACAACATCTGCGTCCTCGAACGCGCCGTCATGACCGCCGGCAAACGAATCGAAACCCTGCCCAACCTCATGGGCAGCCTGGCATTTTACCGCGTCGGCTAAACCGCCCCGCCGCCCCATCCATACCGGAGAGGCCGTCTGAAAAGCACGGAATGCCTTTTCAGACGGCCTCGGAGATTTTTTATGGCATACCAAGTACTCGCCCGCAAATGGCGGCCGAAAACCTTCGCCGACCTCGTCGGACAGGAACACGTCGTCAAAGCCCTGCGCAACGCCCTGGAAAAAGGCCGCCTGCACCACGCCTACCTGCTCACCGGCACGCGCGGCGTGGGCAAAACCACCATCGCCCGCATCCTCGCCAAAAGCCTCAACTGCGAGCACCCCAAAGAAGGCGAACCCTGCGGCCAATGCCAATCCTGCCGCGACATCGACACCGGCCGCTTCGTCGATCTGCTCGAAATCGACGCCGCCTCCAACACCGGCATCGACAACATCCGCGAAGTACTCGAAAACGCCCAATACGCCCCGACCGCCGGCAAATACAAAGTCTACATCATCGACGAAGTGCACATGCTCTCCAAAAGCGCGTTCAACGCCATGCTCAAAACCCTGGAAGAGCCGCCCGAGCACGTCAAATTCATCCTCGCCACTACCGACCCGCACAAAGTCCCCGTTACCGTACTCAGCCGCTGCCTGCAATTCGTCCTGCACAACATGACCACCCAACAAGTGGCCGACCACCTCGCACACGTCCTCGACAGCGAACAAATCCCCTACGAACCCCCCGCCCTCGCCCTGCTCGGCCGCGCCGCCGCAGGTTCCATGCGCGACGCACTCAGCCTGCTCGACCAAGCCATCGCCATGGGGTCGGGCAAAGTGGCCGAACAAGACGTGCGCCAAATGATAGGCGCGGTGGACAAACGCTACCTCTACGAACTGCTGCAAAGCATCGCCGGCCAAAACGGCGCGGCCCTGATGAACCAGGCGCGGGAAATGGCCGAACGCGCCGTCGGCTTCGACAACGCCCTGAGCGAACTCGCCCTCCTGCTGCAACGCATCGCCCTGCTGCAAACCGTACCCGCCGCCGTACCCGCCGACGACCCCGAATATCCCGCCCTCAAACACCTGGCGGCACAACTGGGCGGCGAACAAATCCAGCTCTACTACCAATGCGCCATCCACGGCAAACAAGACCTCGGCCTCGCCCCCGACGAATACGCAGGCTTCGTCATGACCCTCCTGCGCATGCTGGCCTTCGCACCCTTGGCCGCCCCGCCGCAGCACACCGGCGCGCAAATCGACGGCAGCGGGCTGCATACCCCGTCCGCAGCACCCGCAAAGCAAACGCCGTCTGAAAACCTGCCTGCCTTTCAGACGGCCTCCCCCGACACTGCACCCGACCAAACGGCAACCGCCACAAGCGACGACGACACCCCGCCGTGGCAAGAGTCCGCCGTAAACATGCCGCAAACCCAACTTTCAGACAGCCTCCACCCATTAGAAGAAGACAGGCCGTCTGAACAAACGTCCGACCAAACGGCAACAACCGCCACAAGCGACGACGATACACCGCCGTGGCAGGAACCCGCCGCAAACGCACCGCAAACCCGCCTTTCAGACGGCCTCCACCCGTCAGAAGACGACAGGCCGTCCGAACACACCCTGCCCGCCAGTCCCGTAGCCTGGCAGCTGGAAGAAAGCGCGCCCTTCGACGACATCCCGCCCGCCGACGAATACGCTTACTACGGCGACGACATCCTCCCACCCCTGCCGCAGGGCGAAGGCATGGAAACAGGAGAGACCGGACATGAAGAAGGCGAAGACGAGGGCGAAAACGCGGACGACTTCGCCCCCCTGCCCGAACTGAACGCCGCCAACTGGCATACCGTCATCAAACGCCTCGGCAAACGGCTGGGTGCCGCGCAAATGCTGGCCGACCACATGGCCTGGACGGAAGACGACACCGCCGCCAACCGCATCCTGTTCGCCCTCAACGGCAACAGCCAGACCACCACCACCAAAGAATATTTCGACAAAATCAGCCAAACGCTGGCCGATGCCTACAACCGACCCGGCCTGAGCATCCAAACCCAAGCCTGGCAGGACGGCGCGGGCTGGGAAACCCCGGCCATGCGCCGCATCCGCCTGCAACACGAAGGCCGCGAGGAAGCACGAGGCCGGCTGGAAAACGACCCCGCCTGCCGCCGCCTGATGGCCGGACTCGAAGCGGCGGGCTGGGAAGCGGAAAGCCTGCAACTGGCTGAAAACCTCGAAAACTGATTTCCCGTCCGCCGCCCACCCGCAGCGGACAACCCTTTATCTTGAACCCCAACACACAGGAGCATAAAACCATGTTTGGAAAAGCAGGACTGGGCGGCCTCATGCAGCAAGCCCAAAAAATGCAGGAAAATATGAAAAAAGCCCAAGCCGAGCTGGCCGTTACCGAAGTAAACGGCGAAGCGGGCAACGGCCTGGTCAAAGTCGTCATGACCTGCAACCACGAAATCAAAAGCATCAGCATCAGCCCCGACCTGATTGCCGAAGCGGCCGAAGACAAAGAAATGCTGGAAGATTTGGTATTGGCTGCGGTAAACGCCGCCCACGAAGCCGCCGAAGACCTCACCTCGTCCACCATGGGCAAATTCACCCAAGGCCTGCCCGGCGGCATCGGCGACTTCTTCAAATAATTTTCAGACGGCCTCCATGCCGCCCGAAGATAAAAAGGCCGTCTGAAACTTTTCAGACGGCCTTTCCTTTAACTTCATTCCTACAAAACAAAGGCTTGATGCAACCCATAGCCCGTCCCGTTCCGGAAAATATTGCCGGCCGCCCCCTTGGCATTGCGGGATTCTGCCGACTGAAATAGAATGCACCCGTTTTTAGAGTTTAGTCTCTAAACTCAACCCCGACTGATCATATCAGGATTTATCAAAGGACAACCATGACCACCCCATTCGTTCAGCAAAACAGCTACACCAAAGAAGAACTCTTAGCCTGCGGGCGCGGCGAACTTTTCGGCGCGGGCAATGCCCAACTGCCGCTGCCCAACATGCTGATGATAGACCGCATCCTCGACATCAACAGCACCGGCGGCAAATACGGCAAAGGCGAAATCGTCGCCGAATTGGACATCAACCCCGACTTGTGGTTCTTCGGCTGCCATTTCGAGGGCGACCCCGTCATGCCCGGCTGCCTGGGCTTGGACGCCATGTGGCAATTAGTGGGCTTCTATCTGGGCTGGACGGGCGCGCCGGGACGCGGCCGCGCATTGGGCTGCGCCGAAGTGAAATTCAGCGGCCAAGTATTGCCGAAGCACAAAAAAATCACCTACCACATCCACATCAAACGCGTGATGAACAGCAAACTGGTGCTGGGCATCGCCGACGCCGAAATGAGCGTGGACGGCCGCAAAATCTATGAAGGCAACGGCCTGCGCGTCGGCCTGTTCACATCTACCGACGACTTCTAACCATTTGCAAAGGCAAAAGGCCGTCTGAAAAAAGCGTTCAGACGGCCGCCATTAAGGAGTATCCACTATGAAACGAGTAGTCGTAACCGGTATCGGTATCGTATCCAGCCTGGGCAACAACTGCCGCGAAGTGCTCGAATCGCTGAAAAATCTGAAATCCGGCATTTCCTTTGACGAAAGCTACCGCGAAATGGGGCTGCGTTCAAACGTGGCGGGCAACATCAAAATCGACACCAAAGAACACATTGACCGCAAAATCCTGCGCTTTATGGGCGACGCGGCGGCCTATGCCTACATCGCCATGAAAGAAGCCATCGCCAACGCCGGCCTCTCTGAAGAGCAGGTTTCCAACATCCGCACCGGCATCGTAACCGGCAGCGGCGGCGCGTCTTCTGCCTCGCAAGTGGAAGCCGCCGATACCCTGCGTGCCAGCGGCGTGAAGCGCATCGGCCCCTACGGCGTAACCAAAACCATGGCCTCCACCGTGGCCGCCTGCTTGGCCACCCCGTTTAAAATCAAAGGCGTAAACTACTCCATCAGCTCCGCCTGCTCCACTTCCGCCCACTGCATCGGCCACGCCGCCGAACTGATTCAGCTTGGCAAACAAGACATCGTGTTTGCCGGCGGCGGCGAAGAAGTATCTTGGCAGATGAGTTCCCTGTTCGACGCGATGGGTGCGTTATCGAGCAAATACAATGATGCGCCCGAACAGGCCAGCCGCGCCTACGATGCCGACCGCGACGGCTTCGTGATTTCCGGCGGCGGCAGCATTCTGGTGATGGAAGAGTATGAACACGCCAAAGCGCGCGGTGCGAACATCCTGTGCGAACTGACCGGCTATGGAGCGACTTCCGACGGTTACGACATGGTGCAGCCTTCCGGCGAAGGCGCGGTGCGCTGTATGCAGATGGCACTGGCGCAGCACGGCGGCAAAGTCGATTACATCAACGCCCACGGCACTTCCACGCCGGTCGGCGACACCAAAGAACTGGGTGCCATCCGCGAAGTGTTCGCCGGACAAGAAATCCCGCTCATCAGCTCCACCAAATCGCTTTCCGGCCACGCCCTCGGCGCGGCAGGTTCGAACGAAGCGATTTACTCGATTCTGATGATGCAGAACGATTTTGCCTGCGCCAGCGCGAACATCCGAAACTTGGACGAACAAGCAGAAGGCCTGCCGATTCTGCGCGAAAACCGCGAGATGAAGCTCGACGCCGTGATGTCCAACAGCTTCGGCTTCGGCGGCACCAATGCCACGCTGATTTTCAGCCGCGTTGATTAGCCGCTTGGCCTACTTGGTTTGAAATAAAAGAAAGCCTGCACGCGATGCAGGCTTTTTCACATTTCGAGGCCGTCTGAAAACCGTCTGCCTGTGCGGGCAACGCTTTTTTCAGACGGCCTCGTCTGCCGTTCGGCACCATTCACGAAAAATCAAACAAATCCGGCTGCGCCTGTTCGCCCGTTACCCGAACATCGGCCTCTCCTTCAAAAAAGGTAATGTGCAGCTTTTGCCCTTGCTTCAACAGGGCGGCATCGCGTATCACTTGCCCGCGGCTGTTTTTCACCACCGAAAAACCGCGCGCCAAAATATGCTGCGGCGACACGGCCTGCAACAGGCCGGCCTGTTTTTCCAGCAGTTGCGCCTTATCGGCCATTATCCGCCGCCTGCCGCGCGCCAAATCCGCCTGCAACTGCGCCAACCGCGCATCCGCCTGCCGCGTGTCCGGCCGCAAATGCCGCAGAAGCTCGCTTTGCCGCGCCACATTCTGCCTTTGGAAGCGGCAGACAGTTTGCAGCGCGTGGCGCAACTGCCGCGACAGCGTTTCGGCCTGCACGCGCTGCGCGTCGAGCTTTTGGCGCGGATGGCGGATTTGCCGCGACAGCCAGTCTATCTTTTGGCTGGCATCGTAATAACGCTGCCGCAGGGCTTCTTTCAGACGGCCTTCCGCCTGCCGCAGGGATTGCAGCGATTCGGCACGGTTCGGGCTGACGAGTTCAGCCGCGCCTGTGGGTGTCGGCGCGCGCACGTCGGCGGCAAAATCAGCCAGCGTGAAATCGGTTTCGTGCCCCACGCCGCTGACGACGGGAATGCGGCAGGCGGCTATTGCGCGCACAACCGGCTCTTCGTTGAACGACCATAAGTCTTCGATGCTGCCCCCGCCGCGGCACACAATCAGTACATCACACTCCGCCCGTTCGGAGGCCGTCTGAACCGCACGGGCAATCTGTGCCGCGCTGTCCGCTCCCTGCACGGTTGCGGGATACACGATGACGGGTATTTCGGGTGCGCGCCGCTTCAGGGTGGAAACCACGTCGCGCAGCGCGGCGGCGGCCAAACTGGTTACCACGCCGATGCGTTCGGGCCGTTCGGGCAGCGGACGTTTGCGTTCGGCGGCAAACAGCCCCTCGGCCTGCAATACGGCCTTCAGCCTTTCGTATGCCTCGTAAAGCCGCCCCAAACCCTTCAGCCGCACTTCGGATACCGTAATCTGAAATTCGCCCCGCGCCTCATAGATGCCGATGCGGCCGCACACTTCGATATGGTCGCCCTCCTTCAAGGCGGGAAACCGTTGCGCCGTGCCTTTAAACATCGCGCAGCGCACTTGGGCGTGGCTGTCTTTCAGCGAAAAATAATAATGCCCGCTGGCGGCGCGGGTCAGGTTGGAAACCTCGCCCGCAATCCACAGCCCGGCCAGATTGTCTTCCAACAGGTTTTTGGCCAGGCGGTTGAGTTCGGAAACGGATAAGGCGGCGGAGGCGAAGAGGTCGGACATGGCGGAATCAGGCAAAAAAGCGCGATTATAAGGGAATTGATGCCTCAAAATGCATCAGGCCGTCTGAAAACCCGCCTTTTGCCCGAACCCATGCTTTCAGACGGCCTCCGAACTGCCTTGAATGATAATTCTTGTGAAATGGGCGGTATCTTTTGCTATACTCAAAGGCAGGTTTACCTGCTGATGACCATTTGGGGTGGTTTTCTTATTATCTTAATCAGCCCGCCTCGTCATCATCTTCGTTTTCTGCATCATCGACATCGTCAAATATCTGAAATGCACGCCCGAAGAGTTTGAGTAAACTTACGTCATCGGTAAAAAAGAGTGGTTCTAAGCCCTCGCCGATACCGCTGAACACTGCCCTGCCGGGGCAGTTTTTTTACCCGTTCCGATACCCCATCCGCCATGCCGCTGACCCGCCGCCAATTCCTCTACAGCTCCGCCGCACTTGCCGCCGCGTCCGCCGCCTCATGGCAACTGTGGCGCGGCTTCAATGCCCTGCCGCCTATCCATGTAAACCGCGTCGGCCTGCCGCTCGGCCATGCCCTGCGCGACAATGCCCTGCCGCCGCAGGCAAAATCCGAACACCGCTGCGACATCCTGATTCTGGGCGGCGGCGCGGCCGGTTTGAGCGCGCTGTGGTATCTGGCCAAACACGGTCGGCGCGACATCCTGCTGGCCGAAGGCTTCGAACGCAACGGCAACAACGCCGCCTACCGCCACCAAAGCCTCGCCGCCCCGTCCGGCGCGCACTACCTCGCCCTGCCTTCCGAAGAAAGCGTTTACGTCCGCGAAATGCTGCACGATTTGGGCATCATGGCAGACGGCCGCTTCAACGAAACCGATTTGGTTTACGCTCCGCAGGAAAGGCTGCTGTACCAAGGCGGCTGGCGCGACCATCTCGCCCCGCAGGATGCCGACGGCAAACGTTTCTTCGCCCTCACAGGCCGTCTGAAAACCGCCTACGGTCGCGACGGGTGCAAAATCTTCGCCATCCCGATAGACCTCTCCTCGCAAGACGAAGAATGGCGGCGGCTCGACACATTGACTTTCGCCCAATGGCTGCAACGTCAAAACTACCGCTCCGCCGAACTGCTCTGGTATCTCGACTACTGCTGCCGCGACGACTACGGCGCAGGCATCGCCGAAGTATCCGCTTTTGCGGGGCTGCACTATTTCTGTGCGCGCGGCGACCATGCCGACACCGTCCTCACCTGGCCGGAAGGGCTGGCTCACCTCTCCGAAGCCCTGCGCCGCCGCAGCGGCCTGCAAACACTGCCCCGCCTGCCCGAACAGCCGCAATGGCGTTTCGACTCACCCGCTTCCTGCGACGTTTCCGCAGTCAAAATCGAAGAGCTTCCAAACGGCGTAAACGTTTTGTTGAGGCACAATATCAGCGGCGAAACCGTATCCGTCCTCGCCAACCGCGTCATCTGCGCCATGCCGCTGATGGTGGCCGCCCGCATCACTTCCCGCCCCGAATATTACGGCCTGCACACGCCCGACTACGCGCCTTGGCTGGTCGGCAATTTCGTCATAAACCGTTTCCCCGCCGAAATCGGCCGCAGCGAAACCGCCTGGGACAACGTCGTGTACGGCAGCCCGCACCTGGGCTACGTTTCCGCCGCCAACCAATTCATCCGCACCGCCAAGCCCGAACGTGCCGTTTTCACCTCCTACACCGCTTTCGGCGGCAGAAAGGCAGGCGAATCGCGCCGGATGCTGCTGCACGCGCCGTCTGAAGAACTGCTGCCGTATGCCGCACACGATTTATTGCAGGCGTACGGCAGCCGTTTTTTCCGGTATGTCGAACAAATCGACCTCACCGTACGCGGCCACGGCATGAGCATCCCCTACCCCGGCTACCTGAACCGCCCCCAACTTTTGCAACTGCGGCGGCACAACTCACCGCTGCTGTTTGCCCACAGCGATTTGAGCGGTTATTCCGTATTTGAAGAGGCTGTTTATTGGGGCGTGGAAGCGGCAAAAAAAACATTGCAGGCCGTCTGAAAAACCATAGCAATCCGTATCGATTCAACATAAGCTGATAACATATCCCATACCGCGTGTTGACCATCATGCCATATCAAACCCATGCTGCCGCCTATACCGCCTTCAAAGACTTTTATCAGGAAGAATTGGAGGCCAACCCGCTTTACCGACACCTTATCGAAGCTTTGAAACATGCGTCTTCCATGTCCGCCGGGCAGTATGAGGAAGCCATTGCGGATTTGCACGAATTCGAACGGATGTGCTTCACAAATGCCTATATCCGGCTGGACCAACTGTCTTACGGACATGCCGTGGAGATTATCCGGCCAAACGATTTTTTCTTTTTCCGCAGCCAATTTAAGCCGTTGGCTTCTTCGGGAAACGCCGACGGCTAGTTTCAGACGGCCTATCCGCCCTGCCATCCCTTCCCGCTGCGGCTTTTACGCAGGCAAACCGGCTCCGCCGCATCATTACCGCACCCTAGCCCAAGAAATTGGCGAATCTTTGATGCAAAGATACAAAGGCAGCATCGGTTTTTAATTGCCCACGCTTTCCACCCGTCCGATAGCGGCAGTACACTTCATCTGCCGTGGCGACTTTGCGCTTGCCGTCGGGAAATAATCAGAGGCCGTCTGAAAAGTATTCTTTCAGACGGCCTCTTCACGGTTACGGCTTATTTACGCGTTTTCTTCGGTACGCGCTTTTCGCTTTTGGCTTTCGGCTTGGCCTTCCGGCTTGTTTTCTCTGCCTTGGCCTGCTTTTGCTTATCCGCCACCAACGTGATTTTTCCGTTTACCGTCCGCAAAGAACGTGCGGCTTTCTTTCCGCCTTCAATATTCTTTCCTTTTTCAGACGGCCTCTGTTCCGACTTGCCCCTGCCGCCGGCCTTTTTCGGTTTTTCCTTTTCGGCAGCCCGTTCCGACACCGCGCGCTTGCGGCCTTTGCTGCCGCCGCTGATGAGTGTCAAATCGATTTTGCTGGTATCCAAATCGGCACGCGCCACTTTGACTATCACACGGTCGCCCATCTCGAAACGTATGCCGCTGCGTTCGCCTTCTATCCGCATCACTTCGGGGCGGTAGTTGAAATAATCCTCGCCCAGATCGCTGATGTGTACCAGTCCTTCGATATAGATATCATCCAAAGTAACGAAGAGGCCGAAATTGGCCATGCCGCTGATTCTGCCGCCAAACACCTCGCCCACTTTGTCGCGCATATAGTAGGTTTTCAGCCAGTTTTCGACATCGCGGCTTGCCTCGTCGGCACGGCGTTCGCATGCGGAAGTATGAACGCCCGCTTCGTTCCAAGACTGCGGCGCATAGGCTCCGCCCTCCAATACCGCCTTAATCGCGCGGTGTACCATCAAATCGGGATAACGGCGGATGGGCGAGGTAAAGTGGGCGTAATGTTCGTATGCCAGACCGAAATGCCCTTCATTCCGCGCTTCGTATACGGCCTGCTGCATAGAGCGCAACAACATGGTCTGTATCAGCTCGCGGTCGGGACGGTCGGCAATCTTGTCCGCAAGTTCGGCATAATGCTTGGGCATCGGCTTGTCGCCGCCACCCAAACTCAATCCCAACAGTGCCAACTGTTCACGCAAAGCAGTCAGTTTTTCCGGCGTCGGGCCTAAGTGATTGCGGAACAAACCGTGGTGTTTGTGTTTCAGCAGGAAATCGGCCGCGCAGACATTCGCCGCCAGCATACATTCCTCAATCAGCTTGTGCGCATCGTTACGCACCACGGGGACTATCCGTTCGATTTTGCCCTTATCGTCAAACAACATCTGAGTTTCGACGGTTTCAAACTCCATCGCACCGCGTTTATGGCGTTTGTTTTGCAGGATATGGAACAGCTTGTGCAAGGTTTCCAACTGTTCCTTATGCGGATAGTCGCCGCCCCCTTCCAGCCACTGCCATACTTGGGTATAGGTCAGCCGCGCATGGGAGCGCATCACGGCGGGATAAAAACGGTATTCTTTAACATTGCCCGCATAAGTAATGGTCATGTCGCAAACCATGCACAGGCGTTCGACATCAGGATTCAGCGAACAAATGCCGTTGGACAAACTCTCCGGCAGCATGGGAATCACGCGGCGCGGGAAATACACGCTGGTGGCTCGCTGATAGGCATCCTTGTCTATCGCATCATCCGGCCGGACATAATGGCTGACATCGGCAATCGCCACCACAAGGCGGTAATTGCGGCCGATTTTTTCGGCAAATACGGCATCGTCAAAATCGCGTGCCGTTTCGCCGTCTATCGTCAGCAGCGGCAAATCGCGCAAATCCTCCCTGCCCTTCCTGTCCGACGGGCGCACGCTTTCCGGAATCTTGGCGGCAGCGCGAAGGCAGCCGTCGGAAAATTCGTGCGGCAGCCGGTGTTTGCGGACGGCGATTTCGATTTCCATCCCGCTGTCGGCATAATCGCCCAAAACCTCCGACAACCTGGCCACGGCAGGCTGATGATTGTGCGGATAACTTTCAATCTTCGCCGACACCACCTGGCCGGACTTCGGCTGCAATTCGGCAACCGAATCCGGTTCCAACAAAATCGGCTGCACCAGCCGCTTATCCTCCGGCTCCATAATCGCCACGCCGCGCTCGATATAAAAACGGCCGACCACATCGGTTTGCGCGCGCTCGATAATGTCCAGCACCTGCCCTTCGCGCCGCCCCCTTCTGTCCACCCCTGCCGGACGGACGGTAACGATGTCGCCATGCATCAAATCGCGCATCTGACGCTCATACAATACAAAATCGGCCTGCTTGGGCTGCTTGTCCAGCGGAACGGCAAATCCGAAACCGTCTTTATGCGCCTCCACACGGCATTTCACCAACTCCAACTTTTCCGCCACACACACTGCGCCGCGACGGTTGATCAACACCTGCCCGTCGCGCGCCATGGCTTTCAGGCGGCGTTCGAAAAATTCATACTCATCCGCACAGATAGACAACTTTTCCGCCAGCACGGCGATACTCAGCGGCACACCTTCTGCTTCCAAAATTTCAATCACCCATTCGCGGCTGGGCAGAGGGAATTCATAACGCTGCTGCTCGCGGGCTAAAAACGGGTCTTTTTCCCGCAAACTTAATACCTTAACCTTTTTCTTCATTTTTACCTCGTTTTTATCATTGACATTCTTTCGCGAGGATATATAATGCCCGCTTCTGTTTTCCGTTACTTTAACGCAAGACGGTTATTAAAGCAAAGCCCAGGTGGCGGAATTGGTAGACGCGCTAGCTTCAGGTGCTAGTGTCCTTACGGGCGTGGAAGTTCGAGTCTTCTCCTGGGCACCATCAAACACTTTGCTTTTCATTTCATATTGCCCAGGTGGCGGAATTGGTAGACGCGCTAGCTTCAGGTGCTAGTATCCTCACGGGTGTGGAAGTTCGAGTCTTCTCCTGGGCACCAAAAAACAAATACTGCCGTTAAGGCAGTTTTTTATTTCCGCTTTCAAATTTGCATTGAGGCCGTCTGAAAACTTTTTCAGACGGCCTTCAAACTTTCCGTTCAATCCGATTATTCCATCGGCGGATACACGCCTATCTGCCACAACAAAGACAAATTATCAAACTGGTTAAACTCCTTAACCACCTTTCCGCTTTTCAGGCGGTAAAGGTTCATGGCAGAAATCCTTACCTCCTTGCCGCCGGGCTTGATACCCTGAAACTCACCCAGGTGCGTTCCCGCAATATTGAAACGGGCGGCCACCACATTTCCTTCCCCAACCAACTCCTGCAATTCCCAGCGCACATCGGGAAAGCCTGCTTTCAAAGCAGCCAAAATCTCCAAATATCCGGACGGCCCCGTATGCTCCCTGCCGGTAATGACCGAATTGAAAACGGCATCCGGAGCAATCAATTCCACCGCCAATTTAGGCGACGCACTATTTAGCAACTCGACAAATTTCTGCATAAATGCATGATTACCGATCTGGCTCATAAGAAATTTCCACACCTTTGTTTGCAGCAAGGGCCGCATCATACCCTGAAAGTACAATTTATGTAATTGCATGTAGTCAAAATAACCGCCTTCAGTCGGAACAAGGAAAAACCAACCGCTTCAATAAAAAACCCACGAAGCATCCAACCTTGACCTGCATCAAAGCCAATGAAAAGGATTCGCTTATAATCGCCCCCGCTTGACAACGGGATTCTATGTAATCGGCCGATAAAATCGGTGAAATTTGCGAATCTCCATAGCGGCAGGCAAGTTTTCTTTCCTTTCCTCTTGATGTGTGTGTGTTTGGGTGTGGCAGTAATACCGCCACACCATTTTTTTGCACCCGATTTCCCGCTGCCGAATTTTTCAGACGGCCTCTGCACCAGTGTCCCCCTTCTATTGCATACAGCCGATATGTCGTGATACCGTTCGCAAACTGATAACTACTTGGAAGCACCATGCAGGAACAGCAAAAACACTTCGCCACCCAAGACGGCACTTCGCTTTTTTACCGCTACCGCCCCGCTGCCGACGGTTCGGCCGATAAAGCCATCGTGCTGTTCCATCGCGGTCATGAACATTCCGGCCGGATGATGTTTGTTGCCGACGAACTCGGTTTCGACGATTTTGCCTATTTCGCATGGGATGCGCGCGGTCATGGACACAGCCCCGGCGAACGCGGCGACAGCCCAAGCATCGGCACTTCCGTTGCCGACGTGGATGACTTTATCCGCCACATCCAAAGCGAATACGGCATCAAACCCGAAAACATCTGCGTGATCGCGCAAAGCGTCGGTGCAGTATTGGTGTCCACTTGGCTGCACGACTACGCACCGAAAATCCGCTGCGCCGTATTGGCATCGCCCGCATTCAAAGTCAAACTCTACGTTCCTTTTGCCCGCACCGGTCTGAAAGTCATGCAGAAATGGCGCGGTAATTTCTTTGTCAACAGCTACGTCAAAGCCCATTACCTGACGCACAACAAAGAACGTCAAATCAGCTACGACAACGATCCGCTCATCGCCCGCGCCATTTCCGTGCGCATCCTGCTCGGTTTGTATGAGGCTGCCGAACGCGTCGTCGCCGACGCGCAGGCAATTACTACGCCTGTTCAGCTTTTGATTTCGGGCAGCGACTGGGTGGTTCATCACAAACCGCAACACGATTTCTACAACCGTTTGGGTAGCCGCATCAAAGAACGCCATATTCTGCCCGGCTTCTATCACGACACCTTAGGCGAGCAAAACCGCGAAATTGCGTTTGTCGAAATGCGCCGCTTTATCCGCGAACGTTTCAATCAGCCTTTCTATCAAGTCGATTTGACCCAAGCCCACCTGCACGGCGAAAGCCGCCGCGAAGCCGACGAATTGGCAACACCTTTGTCTATTTGTTCGCCGCGCGGCGCATTTTGGGCAGTTTACCGTGCCTCCCTCGACCTTGGCGCACGTTGGAGCGAAGGTTTGAAAATCGGCAAGGAAACCGGCTATGACTCCGGCAGTACGCTGGATTATGTGTACCGCAACCAACCGCAGGGCAGCAATGCCTTTGGTGTGGCGGTGGACAAACACTATCTCAACGCCATCGGCTGGCGCGGCATCCGCCAACGCAAAGTCAATATCGGCAAAGCGATTCAGACGGCCTCTGCCAAACTGCGCGAAGCGGGCAAACCCGTACATGTTCTCGATATTGCCTCGGGGCATGGACGCTATGTGCTCGATGCGTTGACTGCCGATACGTTGCCCGATTCCGTGCGCCTGCGCGATTACAGTCCGATTAATGTTGAAGCCGGCCGCAAGCTGATTGCCGAACGCGGCCTGCAAGACACGTTTACCTTCGACGAAGTCAATGCCTACGACCGTGCCAACTATCAGGATTTACAGCCCCGTCCCACGCTCGGCATCGTTTCCGGTCTGCACGAATTGTTTGCCGACAACGATTTGATTTTGAACTCGCTCTACGGCTTCGGCGATGCGATTGAAACGGGCGGCTACCTGATTTACACCGGCCAGCCGTGGCATCCGCAGCTCGAAATGATTGCCCGCGCACTGACCAGCCACAAAGCGGGCAGCCCGAACTGGGTGATGCGCCGCCGCAGCCAGCAGGAAATGGATCAGTTGGTCGAGAAAGCCGGTTTTGAAAAAATCCATCAGTGGATAGACGAAGACGGCATCTTTACCGTCAGCTTGGCTGTGAAGAAATAAACCCTATCCTTCCCTTGCTACCGCGCTGATACGCTTTGCGGGGAATATAGTGGATTAAATTTAAACCAGTACGGC
>NZ_KV790792.1:26942-41879 GCF_001807735.1 Neisseria sp. HMSC31F04
TGTCCTGATTTAAATTTAATCCACTATATGTTCCGGCCATAAAGAAAGGCCGTCTGAAAACACGAAACATGGTTTTCAGACGGCCTTTTTATAGGTCAGATACCGTATGGCGGATTGGCTGCCTCTCTGCGTTGCCTGCCTTGCCGTTCGGCATGCGCCTTCGCTTTATCCTGAATTTATCTCTTCAACGGACGGTACGCCAAAAATGGGCGACCGGCCCCGCACCTTCTCCCAAACGCCAGCTCCGACCCGCATCTATCGCGCCGTGCAGGTAACTTTTGGCGGCGGCAACGGCCAAAGGCAACTGTCGGCGGTGCGGGTAAAGCGCGGCAATCGCGCTGGACAAAGTGCAACCCGTGCCGTGCGTATTGCGGGTATCGATGCGGCTGTTGATGAAGCATTGCGGATCGGCATCCGGCCGCACCAGCCAATCGCGGGCGAACTCCCCGCTCCAATGGCCGCCTTTAAGCAATACGGCTTTCGCGCCCCGTTTCAACAACATCTCCCCCTGCTCCAACATTTCTGTTTCATCTTGCGGCAGCGTTTTTCCGGTCAGCTGCGCGAGTTCGTTCAGGTTCGGTGTCAGCAGGTCGGCCAAAGGCATCAACTCGGACAAAATGGTTTCGACGGTATTTTCCAACGCCAGGCTGTCGCCCGAAGTGGCCACCAGCACGGGATCGGCAACGACAAACGGCGCGGGATGACGGCGCAACACGTCGGCTACGGTGCGGATGGTTTCCGTATCGGGCAACATGCCGATTTTTACCGCGTCGATGCGGATGTCGGAAAACACCGATTCGCACTGCTGCCGTACCATTTCGGCCGGAACGGTATGCACGCCCTGCACGCCTTGCGTGTTTTGGGCGGTAACGGCGGTAATGACGCTTGCACCGTATGCGCCCAACGCGCCGAAGGTTTTCAAATCGGCCTGTATGCCCGCGCCGCCGCCGGAATCGGAGCCGGCAATGGTCAAAACGCGCGGGAAAGGCTTGTCTGCATAAATCATGTCGCTCTCCTTGCAAATATGCTTGTTTTCCCGTTTTACGGGGCGAGACGTTCTTTCAACCAAAGGCCGTCTGAAAGCCTGTATCGGATGCGGTCGTGCAGCCTGCTCGGCCGCCCCTGCCAGAATTCGACGAGGTCGGGGATAACGATGTAGCCGCCCCAATGCGGCGGGCGCGGCACGTTCAACGGATGTTTCAAACCGATGGCGGCGGCGCGTTTGACCAGCACGCTTTTGTCGGCAATCACGCTGCTCTGCTCGCTCGCCCACGCCCCGATGCGGCTGGTATAGGGGCGGCTGGCGAAATATTCGTCGGACGCGGCGGCATCCAATTTTTCCACCCTGCCCTCAACGCGCACCTGCCGTTCCAGCTCGGGCCAGAAAAACGTCAGCGCGGCAAACGGGTGTGCGGCCAAAGACTGCCCTTTCCGGCTTTGGTAGTTGGTGAAAAACACAAAACCGCGCGGATTGACTTCCTTCAATAAAACCATGCGGCTGTTCGGCCGGCCGTCGGTGCCGACGGCGGCCACATTGACGGCGGTCGGCTCGTTTACCTGCGCCGTCATGGCTTCGTTCAGCCATTGTTCGAATTGAACGAGCGGGTCGGCCGCGCAATCTTCCTCCGACAACTGCCGCTTGCTGTAATCTTCGCGTATACCGTGCAAATCCATGATGACTCCTCAAATTAGCCCTGCCGTTCCCATTATACGCCGCAGGCCGTCTGAAAACCTTTCAGACGGCCTGCCGATTGTTAAAAAGCTATTTCCAATAACGCCACCACGGCGCATCGTCGCTCCTCCATTCCTGCTGCAAATAAGGGCTTTGCGGGAAGTTTTGCTGCAAAATGCGGCGGGTATCGTCCGCCAACTGCTGACGGTTCATCTTGCGGTAGGACACCTCCATAATCGCCAAGGCCTCTTCCGTGAAGCGGGTATTCTGGAAGCCGGTAATGATATTCTGCGCACGGTTGGCCGCGGCCAGATGCGCTCCGCGTTTGGCGTAATAACGGGCGACGGAGATTTCGTTACCCGCCAGCGCATCCACCAGTTTTTCCATCTGCTTGGACGCTTCTTCGACATATTTGCTCTGAGGATAGCGTTGAACCAGCTCGGCAAACGCCTGATAAGCCTCGCGGTTGGCTTTCGGGTCGCGGTCCGACCAGTCTTGGGAAGCCAGCTTGTTCAAGAACGATTTGTCTTCGTTAAACAAAATCAAACCCTTCAGGTAAAGGGCATAATCCATATTCGGATGCTGCGGATGCAGGCGTTGGAAACGCTCGACCGCCGCCAATGCTTTTTCGCGCTCCTCGTCCTTATAGTAGGCATAGGCCGTATCCAACTGAGCCTGCTGCGCATAACGCCCCTGAGGGAAACGCGATTCCAAAAGTTCATATAACTTGACAGCCCGCGTATAATTGCTGCTGTTTAACTCATCTTGCGCCTCGACATACAACTTCTCGACCGGCCAATCCTGGGTAATCTGTGCATCTTTGTCGGAAGTTCCCTTGTTGGCGGCACAACCGCCCAGCGCGATACCCAAAGCTACTACTAAAAGAATTTTTTTCATGCAGAACTCTTCCTTTGAAAATGCCGCCGATTATAACGACGATTTCGATTTTGGTGCAGCCCCCGCTGCGGAAAGTTGTCTAAATTTAACCATTCCCCTCGAATATGCCGGCCTGCGGCTCGATGCCGCGCTGGCCAAACTGCTGCCCGACTACTCCCGCTCGCGGCTGGCCGACTGGATTAAAGAAGGCGCGGTATCGGTAAACGGCAAACCGGCCAAGCCGAAAGACAAACTCATCGGCGGCGAGAAGCTGGCCGTGCAAATCCGCGAAAGCAACGAAACCCTGGCCTTCACCCCCGAAGCGATGGATTTGGACATCATATACGAAGACGACAGCGTCATCGTCTTGAACAAACCCGCCGGGCTGGTCGTCCACCCGGCGGCGGGCAACTGGTCCGGTACGCTGCTCAACGGCCTCTTGGCGCACTGCCCCGCGCTGCAAAACATCCCGCGCGCAGGCATCGTCCACCGCTTGGACAAAGACACCAGCGGACTGATGGTCGTGGCCAAAACCCTGCCCGCGCAAAACCACTTGGTGCAGCAGCTGCAAACCCGTACCGTCAAACGCATCTACCGCGCCGTTGCCGACGGCATCGTGCCGTTCGACGGCAAAATCGAAACCCAAATCGGACGCGACCCGCACAACCGCGTCAAAATGGCGGTGGTAAAATTCGGCGGCAAAGAAGCCGTTACCCACGTCAAAGTTTTGGAACGCTACCAGGCGCACAGCTACATCGAATGCGCGCTGGAAACCGGCCGTACCCACCAAATCCGCGTCCACATGCGCGAAGCCAAGCATCCGCTGGCGGGCGACCCCGTCTACGGCAACCCGCGCCATCCCTGCTCCGACACGGTAAAAACCGAAATCAAGGCATTGGCCAGACAGGCATTGCACGCCTACCGCCTGAGTTTCATCCACCCGCAAAGCGGTGAGGAAATGCAGTTTGAAGCCCCGCTGCCGCAGGATATTTACCACCTGCTGTCCGTATTGCGGCTGGAAAGCGGCCTCGACTCCCCGCTCAGCCGCGAAGAAGAATGGCGGAACAAACTTGATGACGATGACGACGATTGGAATGAAGACGACTACGATGTCGAAATCGTTTATGTCAAAGAATAAGTTTTTCAGACGGCCTTTCAGGTTTGAGGCCGTCTGAAAATAATATTCAAACATACAAAGAGGCCGTCTGAACCCTTTTTCAGACGGCCTCCCCTTATCTATAGTGGATTAAATTTAAACCAGTACGGCGTTGCCTCGCCTTGCCGTACCATCTGTACTGTCTGCGGCTTCGTCGCCTTGTCCTGATTCAAATTTAATCCACTATATAAATCCTATTTAAACAGCAAAATCAACACCAAAGCCACGGCAATTACCGCCAGCCACAAGCTCTGCCGCTGCTGGATTTTCACCAAATGGACATAGGCGTCGCGCATTTCCTTCTGCCGCGCCTCGTCCACCAGCGCATTCAGTTTGCGCGGCAGGGCGGGCAGCATTTCCGCCCAATCCGGCGCTTCGTTCTTCAGATTGCGCCAAAAGGCTTTCGGCCCGACCTGCTCGTTCATCCATCTCACCAAAAACGGTTTGGCCGTCGCCCACAAATCCAAATCGGGCTCCAACTGCCGCCCCAGACCCTCGATATTCAACAGCGTTTTCTGCAACAACACCAGCTGCGGCTGGATTTCGACGTTAAACCGCCGGCTCACTTCAAACAGCCGCATCAAAACCAAACCGAAGGAAATTTCGGAAATCGGCTTGTTGAACACCGGCTCGCACACCGCGCGCACCGCCGCTTCCAACTCTTCCGCCCGCGTTTCGGGCGGCACCCAGCCCGACTCGATGTGCGCCGTGGCGACACGGTGGTAGTCGCGGTTGAAGAAAGCCAGAAAGTTAATCGCCAAATAACGCTTGTCGTAATCGGTCAGGCTGCCGACGATGCCGAAATCCAACGCAATATAACGGTTGTCGGCCGACACCAAAATATTGCCCGGATGCATATCGGCATGGAAGAAGCCGTCGCGGAACACCTGCGTGAAAAAAGTTTCCACGCCGTATTCCGCCAACTTGTGCAAATCCTGCCCCTGCGCCCGCAAGGCGGCAATATCGGAAACCGGCGTGCCGTCCATCCATTCGATGGTCAGCACGTCGCGGCTGCAATAATCGTAAAACACCTTCGGCACAATCAGCATTTCGCTGTCTTTGAAATTACGGCCGAGCTGGCTGCAATTGGCCGCTTCACGCATCAAATCCAACTCGTCGTGCAAATACTTGTCGAATTCGTCCACCACTTCGCGCGGCCGCAGGCGTTTGCCGTCGGCAAACAGCCGCTCCACCCAACCCGCACCGAAACGCAGCAGTGCCAAATCCTGCTCGATAACCGGCAGGATGTCCGGCCGCAACACTTTTACCGCCACACGCTCGCCGCCGTGCAGCCGCGCCTTATGCACCTGCGCCACCGACGCGCTGGCTACCGGCTGCGTTTCAAACTCGGCATAAAGTTCCGCAATCGGCTTGCCGAAGGCCTTTTCAATCTGACGGCGCGACAAATCCGCATCGAAAGGCGGTACTTTGTCCTGCAATTTGGCCAATTCCACCGCATAATCGTGCGGAATCAGGTCGGGGCGGGTGGAAAGGACCTGTCCGAATTTTACAAACACCGGCCCCAGGCTTTCCAAAGCCAGCCGCAGCCGCACAGGCAGGGGTTCCGCTGACGAATCGCGCGATTGCGGCAGGGCGGCCAGCAACCTGCGCTGCCAACCCTTTTTCGCCAACGAGACAAACAGTTCGGCCAAGCCGTAGCGGAGGACGGTTTTCCAAAGGGTATTGCTGCGTTTCAACCATTTCATACGTTATCTCGGAAGCATCGGACACAAAGAAGCGCGATTATAAAACACGTCGGCAAGAACAGTTTGAAATGTTGCTTTTTCCAATCAATTTACTGAATGAGGCAAATAAATAATCACAAAAATCTTGACGAACGAAAGAAATATCATAACAATCCGAGTTCTTTTTAACATCAAACCAAAGAGAGATACAAATGAAAACATCCGCTTTACTGGCATCCCTGTTGGCCGCATTGGCATTGTCCGCTTGTGGTGGAGACTCTGGTTCCACAAATTCTACCAGCGGTTCAGTTTGTGATGAGTATGAAAAAGCATTTGCCGCCTCTATTGCAAATGTCGATGCCGCTACTAAAGAAGCAATGCAAAAAGCATTCGATCAAAGCAAAGAAGCACTGCAAAACCTGCCTGCAGATCAAAAAGAAGCCGCTTGTAAGGTTTCTTTAGACGCTTTAAACGGTAAAGCACCGACCGACGCAGCTGCTGCAGCTGAGGATGCCAAAGAAGCTGCTGCAGATGCTAAAGAAGCCGCCTCTGAAGCTGCTGAAGAAGCCAAAGAAGCTGCTGCAGATGCTAAAGAAGCCGCCTCTGAAGCTGCTGCAGAAGCTAAAGAAGCCGCTTCTAAATAATCGGCGCAGATTCGTCTGTCCAGGCCGTCTGAAACCCTTTTTCGAAACAGGGTTTCAGACGGCCTCTTTCCATGAGTTGCCATATCGGGAGAACATTATGCAGGGCGACCTCCTTCCCATTGTTATCGGCTCGATTGTCGGCGGACTGTTCGGCGGGATTTTATCAATCGTTATATTGTGGGTGATGTCAAACAAAGCGCAACGCACCTATCCTATGCTCTCCGTTCCCGTGCCCAACGGCGCGCGTTACAGCCCCGATTTCGAACTGTGGGCGCAGTTGAACAAATACCGCCGCACGGAAGAAAACTGTTATACCAAAGGCCGCGGCCTGCTGACCAGCTCCACCGAAATCCGCTTTCACGGCAACGAGATGGAAATCGTAGAAGTCGTCAATTTCCTGTTTGCCAAGCGGCGTTTCACCATTAACGCCCCGGTGATGTTCGGCAAACCCGTACGACGACACAAAATCAAACAAATCAACAAACTGCTGGAACACTGGCAATGCCCGCCCATCGAATTCGGCAAACCGTCGGACGGTTTGCGCTTCAACCGCTAAACCGCCCGCACCGCAGGCCGTCCGAACATATTTTTCAGACGGCCTGCGGTATAATCGCGCCTGAATAAAACCAAGGAACACACAAACATGGAACAAACCATCGAACGCGAAAGTATGCAGTACGATGCCGTGATTGTCGGCGCGGGTCCTGCCGGGCTGAGCGCTGCCATCCGCCTGAAACAGCTGGCTGAAAAAGACGGGCGCGAAATCAGTGTATGCGTCGTGGAAAAAGGTTCGGAAGTCGGCGCGCACATTCTGGCCGGCGCAGTCATCGACCCGAAAGCCCTGAACGAACTACTGCACGACTGGCGCGAAAACGGCGCACCGCTCAACTGCCCCGTCAGCGAAGACAAGGTACTCTTCCTCACCAAACAGCGGGCCTTCAAACTGCCCGTTACCCCCTGCTTCCAAAACCACGGCAACTATGTCATCAGCCTCGGACTGCTGACCCGTTGGCTGGCCGAACAAGCGGAAAACCTCGGCGTCGAAATCTATCCCGGCTTTGCCGCCGCCGAAATCCTGTATCACGCCGACGGCTCGGTCAAAGGCATCGCCACCGGTAACATGGGCGTGGGCAAGGACGGCGAAGCGACCGAGATGTTTCAAGCAGGCATGGAACTGCACGCCAAACAGACGCTGTTTGCCGAAGGCTGCCGCGGTTCATTGAGCAAACAGCTGATCCGCCGTTTCGAATTGGATAAGCACAGCCAGCCGCAAACCTACGGCATCGGCATCAAGGAAATTTGGGAAATCCCCGCCGAAAAATCACGGCCGGGACTGGTAATGCACAGCACGGGCTGGCCGCTCGACAGCAAAACCTACGGTGGCGCGTTCCTATACCATCTGAACGACAATCAGGTCGCCGTCGGCTTCGTCGTCGGACTCGACTATCAAAACCCCTATCTGTCGCCGTTTGAAGAATTCCAACGTTTCAAAACCCACCCTGAAATCCGCAAAACCTTCGAAGGCGGGCGGCGTATCGCTTACGGTGCGCGCAGCCTGAGCGAAGGCGGCCTCCAAAGCCTGCCGAAACTCACCGCCCCGGGCGCGTTGTTAATCGGCGATGCGGCGGGCTTTTTAAACGTGCCGCGCATCAAAGGCATACACACCGCCATGAAATCGGGCATGTTGGCCGCCGAAGCCGTGCTGGCCGTGTTGGACGGAAACGACCATGCCGAAAGCGGCCGTGAAGCCGCAAGCTACCAAACCCTGTTTGAACAAAGCTGGCTCTACCGCGAGCTGCACGAAGTCCGCAACGTCCGCCCGTCCTTCAAATGGGGCATGTGGCCGGCCTTCGCCTACACCGGTTTGGAACAATACCTGTTCAAAGGCCGCACGCCGTGGACCATCAGCCACCACGGCACCGACCACGGCAGCCTGAAAAAAGCCGCCGACTGCACACCGATAGACTATCCCAAACCTGACGGCGTGCTGACTTTCGACCGTTTGAGCAGCGTCTTCCTCGCCAACGTCAGCTATGAGGAAAACCAACCCGTCCACCTGCTACTCGCCGACCCGCAGGCCGCGATAGGCATCAACCTCCGCGAATACGCCTCTCCCGAAACGCGGTACTGCCCGGCCGGCGTGTACGAAATCGTGCAGGAAAACGGCAGCCCGAAACTGCAGATTAACGCCGCCAACTGCGTACATTGCAAAACCTGCGACATCAAAGACCCGACGCAGAACATCACTTGGGTTTGCCCCGAAGGCGGCAGCGGGCCCAATTACGGCGCAATGTAAAAAAGAGGCCGTCTGAAAACCGTTTTCCGGCGTTTCAGACGGCCTCTTCCTTTTCAAACCGCTATTTAATCAATGTGAAATACGCAATCACCAGCAAACCCAGCACAATCCGATACCAGCCGAACACCTTGAAGTCATGGCGTTTGATATACGACATCAAAAATTTGATGGCCAGAATACTGACGGTAAAACTCACCAGCATCCCGCCTGCCATTACCGCCAACTCATGACCACTGAACGACAAACCGTGTTTCGCGATTTTCAGCAGGCTGGCACCGAACATCACCGGCACGGCCAGGAAAAACGTGAATTCCGCCGCCACCGCGCGGCTCAGGCCGACGGCGATGCCGCCCAAAATCGTCGCCCCCGAACGGCTGGTTCCGGGAAACACGGCGGCAATCACCTGAAACATCCCCACCCAAAAAGCCTGCTTATAGGAAATCGCCGCCAGCTCGACCGTATGCGGACGATGGCTTTGATTGCGGTTTTCCACCGCGATAAAGGCAACGCCGAACGTAATCAAAGCCAGCGCAACCGTCCACGGATTGTAGAAATGCTCGTCTATCCAATCGTTCAACGCCAAACCGATAACCGCCGCCGGCACGCAGGCCAGCATGATTTTGCTCCACAGCGGCACGGCATGGGGCTTCAGGCGCAGACCGCCGGCAAACGGCCAAAGCTTGTCGAAATACAGCACCACCACCGCCATAATCGACCCCAGCTGAATCACGACCAAAAACATCTTCCAAAACTCGGGCGTCATGTCCAACGACACAAACTCGTTCAACAAAATCATATGCCCTGTCGAACTGACGGGCAGCCACTCGGTGATGCCCTCCACAATGCCGAACAACGCGGCCTTCAATATTTCCAACATAACTTAATTCTGCAACTTCAAAACAAAAGCGCGGATTCTACCCGATTTCGCCGCCGAATGTTTTCAGACGGCCTTTGACGCGGCGCAAAAGCGTCTGAAACAGCACTGTTAAAAAAGATTAAATCCGTTTAAGATAGCCTTTTGAAACGGCTTTGCGAAAGGCCGTCTGAAAACAAGGAGACGACAATGACCGTGCGGCAGCAACATTTCCTCAAACTCACCGACTACACTCCCGAAGAAATCGGTGTTCTGCTCGACTTGGCCGCCGAACTGAAGGCCGACAAAAAAGCCGGACGCGAAAAACCGCGCCTGTGCGGCAAAAACATCGCCCTGGTTTTCGAAAAAGCCTCCACCCGCACCCGCTGCGCCTTCGAAGTGGCCGCGCGCGACCAAGGCGCGGGCGTTACCTACCTCGAACCGAGCGGCAGCCAGATCGGCCATAAAGAAAGCATCAAAGACACCGCCCGCGTGTTGGGCAGAATGTTCGACGGCATCGAATACAGGGGCTACGGACAAGAAGTCGTGGAAGAACTGGCGCGTTACGCCGGCGTGCCCGTATTCAACGGCCTGACCGACGAATTCCACCCCACCCAAATCCTAGCCGACCTCCTTACCATGCGCGAACACAGCGGCAAACCCCTTCAACAGACCGCCTACACCTACATTGGCGACGCGCGCTACAACATGGGCAATTCCCTGCTGCTGATCGGCGCGCTGCTGGGCATGGATACGCGCATCGGCGCACCCAAAGCCCTGTGGCCGTCTGAAAACATCATCGCGCAGGCACACAGCCTGGCCGAAAAAAGCGGCGCGCGCCTGCTGCTGACGGACAACCCGCAAGAAGCCGTGCGCGGCACAGACTTCATCCACACAGACGTATGGGTCAGCATGGGCGAGCCGAAAGAAGTCTGGCAGGAACGCATCGACCTGCTGCGCGGCTACCGCGTTACCGCCGACCTGATGGCCGCCGCCGGCAACCCGCAAGTCAAATTCATGCACTGCCTGCCCGCCTTCCACAACCGCGAAACCAAAGTCGGCGAATGGATATACAAAACCTTCGGCCTCGACGGCGTGGAAGTGACGGAAGAAGTATTTGAAAGCCCGGCCAGCATCGTTTTCGACCAAGCCGAAAACCGGATGCACACCATCAAGGCCGTACTCGTCGCCCTGTTGGACAAATAAACCGCAACACAAACACAAAAAGGCCGTCTGAAACAGATTGTTCAGACGGCCTTTCCAACGGCAGCTCAAACAAAAAACACACGGCGGCGGTCATTCCCCGCCGTTGAAAAACTCAACCGCCCCGCCGGCAAAAAAGCCCTGCAAGATGGCCTGTGCCGCCACACTGTCCGACACCGCCTTCTGTTTGCGGCCGAACACCTGCGCTTCGCCCAACAGGCTTTCAGCGTACAGCGAAGTCAGCCGTTCGTCCGCCCAATACACAGGCAGGCCGAAGCGGCCGTGAAGGCGGCGGCCGAATTTCCTTGCCAGCCGCGTCAGCTCGTGTTCGGTGCCGTCGCTGTGGACGGGCAGGCCGACCACCAGATAATCGGGCCGCCACTCTTCAATCAGGCGGGCAATCGCGGCAAATTTGCGTTCGTTGCCCTCGCCGGAAACGGTTTGCAGCGGATGGGCGATGCCGACTTCCGCGCCGCCCTGCGCCACGCCGATGCGCGCCTCGCCAAAATCGAAGGCTAGGCACGTCCCGGCCGGTGCGGAATACAGGGCCTCAGGCATGTCCCGCCTCCCTCATCAGCATCACCGGCTCGATGCCGAGCTTGGCCAGTGCCGCGCGGTAGCGTTCGTGAAACGGCAGGTCAAACAGGATATTTCCGTCGGCAGGCACGGCCAACCACGAATTTTCTTCCAATTCGCGTTCCAACTGCCCCGCATCCCAACTGGCGCAGCCTATGGTCAAAATCGCCTTGCCGACGGCATCGTTTTCCGCCAGCCGTTCGATGATGTCGCGCGACGTGGTCAGCGCGGTATCGGCATTGACGGCGATGCTGCTCTGCCATTGCCCGCAAGGCGAATGGACGACGAAGCCGCGGTCTATCTGCACCGGCCCGCCCATCATCACAAGGCTGCTGCGGAATTGTTCGGGCACGGGCTTGTCGATGGCGGAAAATACCGCATCCATCGGTATCGGCGAAGGTTTGTTGATGACCAGCCCCAAAGCGCCGTCCCCGTCGTGGCGGCACATATAGACCACGCTGCCGCCAAAAAATGGGTCTTCCAGCGAGGGTGTGGCAATCAGGAAATGGTCGGTCAGATTATCCATGGTTTGATTGTTCCTTTTCGTTGGGCGGCAATATTTAGGCGCAGGGCGAAATTGCAAGCCCGGCGGGTAAGTGTTTTCAGACGGCGCGGTATGATAAAATCGCGCCTTTCTTTTTCAATGCGGCAGGCGGTGCCGTTTGGCAGGCCGTCTGAAACCGCCCTCCGAAACAGCAATAAAAAGGACAAAATATATGGCAGGCCACAGCAAGTGGGCAAACATCCAGCACAAAAAAGCCCGAGCCGACGCACAGCGCGGCAAAATCTTCACCCGTCTGATTAAAGAAATCACCGTCGCCGCACGCCTGGGCGGCGGCGATCCCGGCGCAAACCCGCGCCTGCGCCTGGCCATGGACAAGGCCGCGGCCAGCAACATGCCGAAAGACAACGTCCAGCGCGCCATCGACAAAGGCACAGGCAATCTGGAAGGCGTGGAATACATCGAACTGCGCTACGAAGGCTACGGCATCGGCGGCGCGGCCCTGATGGTAGACTGCATGACCGACAACAAAACCCGCACCGTCGCCGACGTGCGCCACGCCTTCAATAAAAACGGCGGCAATTTGGGCACCGACGGCTGCGTGGCCTTCAACTTCGTCCATCAGGGCTACCTGGTCTTCACCGGCGTCGATGAAGACGCACTGATGGAAGCCGCGCTGGAAGCCGGTGCCGAAGACGTGATTGCCGACGACGAAGGCATCATCGAAGTCATCACCGCCCCCGCCGATTGGGCCGAAGTCAAAGCCAAGCTCGAAGCGGCAGGCTTCAAATCGGAAGACGGGGACGTTACCATGCGCGCCCAGAACGAAACCGTCTTGAGCGGCGACGATGCCGTCAAAATGCAGAAACTCATCGACGCGCTCGAAGCCTTGGACGACGTGCAAAACGTTTACACCTCCGCCGTCCTGGAGCTTGAATAAACCCGGCGGCAACACTTTTCAGACGGCCTCTACCGCAGTGTAAGGCCGTCTGAAAAATATCCGCCCGCAAGAAAGGACATCCGAAATGCAAAACAAGCCCGCCCTACTCCTGAGCCTGATGCTGGCCTGTACCGCCGCCGGTGCCGAACCGCTAAACTACAACATCGTCGAATTTGACGAAAGCGTTTCCGCCACCGTGCCGCGCGACACCATGACCGCCTCCTTCGTCATCCGTGCCGAAGGCCGCGACCGTTTGGCAGTAAACCGCGCCTTTACTGCCAAACTCCAATCTTTTTCCCGCCGTGCCGAAGGCAAAACCTTCGAAACCGCGCAGTTCGGCCGCACCGCCGTCCCAATCTACGAATACCGCAACAACAAACGCATCCTGACCGGCTGGCAGGAATCGGTGGAATTTTCGGTGGAAAGCAAGGATTTCGCCGCACTCAACCGCCTGATTGCCGACTCGCAGGCCGAAGCCGAAGTGCAAAACACCTCTTTCTCCCTGTCCAAACAAAAACAAAAAGAAACCGTGGACGAACTGAGCCGCACCGCCCTGCACCGCTTCCAAGAACGCGCCGCCGATTTGGGCAAAGCACTGGGTTTCTCCGGCTATAAAATCGTCAAACTCCGCATCAACGAATCCGGCAGCCCGTCCGCCGTACTGGAAAAATCCCTGGCCGAAGGACGATACGCCGCCGCGCCGGAAGCACTGTCCGCGCCCGACCTGCCCGTTTCGCCCGGCAGCGAAGAAATCCGCGTAACCGTGAGCGGTTCGATACAAATGTAGCCGAACCGCACAGGCCGTCTGAAAAGCCACCCTGCACTTTTTCAGACGGCCTCAGACATATGCGACAGCACAAAGGAACAGCATGAGCCGCGAATCCGCCGTTACCACCAACAGCCTGATCGAACAACTGGTTTCCCGCGCCTCCGGTGCGGAGGCCGGTTCGGGCAACCGCATCGAAATCCTGCTCGACAGTACGGAAAACTTCCCCGCCTGGGAAGCAGCCATGCTGGCGGCCGAAGATAGCATCTGCATCGAAATGTACATCTTCGCCGACAACGCCTTCGGCCGCCGCGTCCGCGACATCCTGCTGGAAAAACTGTTGCAGGGCGTAACCGTCGTCTTGGCTTACGACTGGCTGGGCTGCCTGCCCGCCCACCTTACCGGCTTTTTCCGCCCCCTGCGCGAAGCAGGCGCGCACATCACGGCCTACAACCCGCCCGGCCTCTCGCTCGGACTCGGCATGGTCTCGCGTAACCACCGCAAATCCATCATCATCGACGAGCGGACCGCCTTCGTCGGCGGCTTATGCATCTCTTCGGCCTGGGAAGGCGACCCGAACCGTGGCATCGCCCCGTGGCGCGACACCGGCCTGCGCATCGACGGCCCGGCGGTGCACGACATCATGGCCGCCTTTGCCGACACCTTGGCCTCTCAGGGAAAATCCCTGCCCGCCACGCTGAAAAACTACGAACGCGGCACACTTGGCCCCTGCGGCGACATTCAGGCCCGCGTGCTGGCCACCACGCCCGACAACACCAACACCGTACGGCTGGATTTGAACCTTATCGCCCTGGCGCGGGACAACCTGTGGATTACCGATGCCTACTTCATGCCCACCCGCATGTACACGCAGGCACTGATAAACGCCGCAGCCGCCGGCGTGGACGTGCGGATACTCGTCCCGCGCACCTCCGACATCAAATGGATAGGCACCGTGTCGCGCACTCAATACCGCCAGCTGCTGGATGCGGGCGTGCGCGTGTTCGAGTGGGACGGCACCATGCTGCACGCCAAATCCGCCCTCATCGACGGCACATGGGCGCGGGTCGGCAGCACCAACCTGAACCTGTCGAGCTGGTATGCCAACCGCGAACTGGACATTTCCATTGAAGATTCCGACACCGTGGCCGAACTGGAAAAAATCTTTTTGGACGATTTGCAACACGCCACCGAAGTCGTACTCGACGAACAATCCCACACGCAACTGCTGCGGCGGCGCGCCCGCGCATGGAAGCGGCCGTATCGTCGTGGCCGCGTAAACGGCATGGTGCGTCGGGCACTGCAGCTGGCCGCCATGCTGGACGGCCAGCTCGGCAAAATCCGTCCCGTCGCACCCTCCGAAGCATGGGCGCAACTAAGTATCGGCGCAGCATTCCTGCTCGCCGCAGTGTTGCTGTGGCTGCTGCCGCAACTGGTCGTGTGGCCGCTGCTGTTCCTGCTGGCCGCCGCAGGCATCGGCACCGTGGTTCAAGCCGCCCGCCGCCTATACCGCCTGCCTAAAAAATAAACCGATTATCCGTAAGCTTGTGTAAAAAAATCCTGTTCGATTACCATGCCGCACATTCCTTCCCACGATTCAAATCAAAACAACAGCCGTCAGGCAACCATAGGAGAGTGCAAATGAAAGTCAGCGTTTTCGTTATCGCCGCAGCCGTTTTCGGCGGCATGTATTTTGTCAAAAACCATGTCGATACTTCGGCCTTCAACAAAGACCATTTGAGACCTTTGCAAAATCCCCCCAAAATCC